>NZ_NJAK01000002.1:0-15500 GCF_002632755.1 Xenorhabdus ishibashii
CCATCCCCAATTCAAGGGCAGAGTAAACCGCGTTATCGGGGTGCAAATGATACTCATCGACAATAGCAAGGCTGGGGTTAGTACCCTCAATCGTGGCGGCTTTGGCTGCCAACGGTTTTAACAGGCTGTTGCTCTTGGTATAAGTCACTTTGTGTTGCTGGATAGATACCCGCTTCTTGAGTGGTTTTGAAAGCAGGCACATCTGGCGGGCATCATCAAACACAATACGCGCCTGATCCCGACTCACGGCGGCGGTGTAAATATCCTGCTGCCCGTTCTCCATCACCAGAAACCAGTTAGCCAGTATCGCGGCTACCGTGGATTTGGCATTTTTGCGCGGCACCTGAATATAAGCACTGCGTATTTCCGGCGACCGGTGGCCTTAACCTTGAAGCCGAACAGATTCGCAAAGGCGAACTGTTGCCACGGTTCAAGCATAATCGGCTTACCGCGCAAGTGGCCTTTGACGTGCGGGCAGAGACGGGAAAAGCCCACAAAACGTTCTACAACTTCGGTATCGAACATATAAAGCGGGTTATTCAGGTCGTTAAAGTAGCGTTTCACGGCCTGTTTTACCCGTTTACAGGCCGGAATATTGCCGTTTTTGATATCAAAAGCGTACTGTTCCCATGCGTTCATCGGGGTATCACTCAGGCCATCAGCACATCTAAATCGTCGGGTTCATCGCTTTCTACCGGATTTCGGCGGCGGGAAACCGGATCAAAGCCCAGCAATGACGACATTTTTATCATGATTTTTTCCGCATCGGCTTTCGCTTTCAGTGAGGGGTTACTGGTCGCTGCACCGCGTGAACCTTCCACTGCGAACCCGCGCACTTCAATGTCTTCAACGGCTTTACGGTAAATCGCATAGTTAACGCAATAGAGTTCTAAGTTGTTCCAGTCTGCTGGGCTGAGATCTTCCCGTTCGTTGAGGATTTTGGCTTTTGATTTCCATTGCTCGGCGGCAATCTCATTTAAATAAACGGGGGTTTGGGTGCTCTTGCCATAATCTATTGTTTCCTATGAAGTTACTGCTATTGAAAAAAGTGCCGTGCATAAAAATTCGAGGGGCGGGTGGTGCCATGAGGCAGGGCGTTTGTCATTTTTGACACCCCACCCCCTTCTGAGTGCTTCTCTAGCGATTTCGGAAGCATTCCATTAGCTCCCTATCACGCTGTGTCTTGCGCCTCGCTGTGGGTTTCTCAGGCGCAATCTGATTTTGTTGTCGGTAAGGTTCACTGTGCTTGAGTAACCCTTTAAGGAGTTGATCCACTTCATCTTCACGCATCTTGGTTATACTCATGAATCCAGTTATTGCGCTGGGCTGCCTTTGCTTCCAGTTCCCGATATTCCCCATTCTTACGCCGCTGTTTCGTTGTTGGGTCAGTGGTCACGGTCTTTCGACTGTGGCAGCTATTACATAGCGGCTGGTGATTGAAGTCAGGCCAAAACAGCACATCACTACCACCGTCAATGGGTATGATATGATCCACAATCGTCGCTGGGGCATACACACCTACCTTGAAACAATGCACACACAGCGGATTGGACTTAAGGAATTGCAGACGGTATTTATCCCATGCAGGGGTATAACCTCGCTCACGCCTTGAGCCTCGTTTACTGTCCTGTTGTCGTCTAGCTTCCCGTTTGTGCTGCTCACAGCGACCAGACTTGACCCGCTCACGGCAATTGGGATAGCTACAGCGCTTTAACGGTTGCCACGGCATCAGTAGACTCCTACATCACGATAGACAGACCATAATGATTTGATGGTGAACGGGATTTCTTTCAGTTCCTTATCTGCCACCATCGAACGAGTTTCATACAGTAAACCGATATAAAGTAAACAGCCAACTTTGATCGCCGGACTGAATACCAAGCCATCATCAAAGCGCTTGCCGATATGTTGCTGGCAGACTTCTAAGGCAGCATTGGCATAACCTTGAAGTAAGGTATCTTCTAACGTATCACTTTCATCTATCCGGCAATGTTGTTTGATTTCGTCCAATGTTATGAGAGGGTTACTCATCTTTCACCTCTGTTTTTTTAATACTGACCTCTTGCTTCCATGCCTGGCTAAACTCATCGCCACCATCACGGGGGGATAATCCCTCGCGTTCACGGGCTTCATTCGGGCACATCACACCGGATTTAATCGCCGTCTCGTAGCTCTGAAAGCGTTCTTTCGGATTGGCTCGCAGTAGATCGGCTGTGTCAAATTCAACTTGGTAGCGAATGCCTCGTTTTGGTGAGTTCATCAGCAAGGCGGACTTGATTTGCTGCTCAAAGTTAGCCAGCCACGGGCGCATGGTGATCGTCAGAAAAGCGCGTGATGCTTCGCTAAAATTACTGTAGGTACTGTTCGAATACTCTTGCAGGAAGATCGGGCTGACATTGAACATACGGGCAATATCTTCAATCGTGAAGCGACGAGAGGCCAGCCATTCCGCATCTTGGTTGCTCATGCCTAACTGTTGGTATTCCATCCCCCCCTCAAGAATGGGCGTTTTCCCTGCATTGCGAGCGCCCTTATAACGTTCGAGGGCTTCCAGTGCCTTATTGCCCTTGATGCCATCCAGCCAGTCAGCGGCTTTAATCACGCCCGCTGCCATCATGCCCTCTTTCATTATGCTGGCACCGTGGCGCTGTTGTGCCAGCCCCAAACCCAGTGTTTCACGGCAGATGGTGACTGGCGAACGCCCCAAAAAGCCATCTTCGGTGGCATAACGCAAATGCAATACTTCTTCTTGTAGGTAGGTTTTGACCTTGCCGCTATAAGGTTCGGTAATGGTGTAAGCAAAGCGGTGATCCGATAATCGTTGCGGCACAACCGCTGACGGTGGGTAAGGGTGCAACGATTGTGGCTGTCCGTCTTTTCCCCAGACTATGACTGCATACGCATTACCATTGAGTAAGCAATGACGCATCAGGGTTCGCTTAAACTGAAAAGGCGTCTGGCAGTCATTCGGGTATTCATTGAGCAAATAATCCACGGGGTGATCACTGAGCCATTCGCGGGACTCCTTGCCGTTCTGGTGCTGAACCCGATAGAGATAGCAAGGCATGGTCGCCACGGCTTCACTAATCACCGTGACAGCATTCATCACGGCGGGTAAGCCTTCGGCTGTAGACGGTGAAACATGCTCGCCTGATTTGGTGTTAGATATACCTGCCAGAGAAAGAAACTCATCAATACTGACACTGCGAGTCTCAGCGGCTTTACGCTTAAAAGGCCACATAGTTACACCTCGGACAGTTGCAGCCAGTAATGACGCAAATCAACATTGTTAGGCTTAACCCTATTCAGCGAACGCTTGGCAATCTCAACACCGCTTTCAGGGTAGGCGGGTAAACTGGTGACAGTGATTTCCCGTAGTTCCGCTTCTAAAACGGTTCTCAGATAAGGCTCCTGACCCACATCCCACTGATCTTTGATAGCTCGAAAGCCAAAAGACATACCGGAAATATCACCCCGTTCAACTAGTGCCAGTACATCACGCCCTAATTGGGTATCAGGCGGGGTTAACTCAAAGCGTAATCCGGTGGCATCTTCGGCAAGCTGCAATGTACCAGACGTAGTACGGCCTAACAGGTTCATGTGATCATGTTCATAAAGCGCCCTGACATCTGTACCCGCCGTTAAGCTGGTGCTAAACGCATTCGGGGCGAACTGCTCGACAAACTCATCCCACAAAACTTGTGATCGGCTGTTCCACTTAATGACATAACCGGTCAGTTTCTTATCACTGGCAGACAGGGAAGCGGTGCGGATTTCAAAATCATTTTTCATTGGTAGACTCCAGACTACAAAGGGGCGCAGTGCCCCTTATCGTTAACCCGCTTTCGTGCCTTTGATTTCGAGCACTTTGATTGCGTTGGAATCCACCAGACCACCACCCAAATATTTATCCGTGTGTACCTTGTAGTACCCCGGTTCGGTGATATTGTCAGGACGGGTGCGTGTGCCGGTATCATGGTCAACGATGAAGTAACCGCGTTTGAAGTCACCCAGACCGATAGCATCATCCGGCATAAATTCGAGATAATGGACAGGCAAGCCCAGTAACATATCAGGATCACCTGCTTGCAGACGTTCGCGCCAGATGTAATCACCGTTGCCGTTTTTCAGCTTCTGCACTTTGGCAGCCGTCGTGGAGTTCATCACCCACACCGCATTTTTACGGTATTTGTTCCTGAGCAGGAATTTCAGGTCAATCAGGCTATCGGCTTCCAGTTTGGCAACTTCCAGCTTTTGCAACGTACCGAACGCACGGGCTTTATCGGCTTGGGTATCACGAGGATAAGACAGGAAGCCTTTCGCTTTCTTGCTGCCGTCACCACTCACAAGATCGGTTTCTTCGGTATCAACAAACGTATCTGCAATTTCTGAGGTTAACCAGCCTAAAATATCGACATCGCTAAAATCGATGATTTCTTGGGTAGTCTTAGGGTAGGCATAAATCGGAAACAGCTTGATGCTGACTTCTTCCATCGTCGGTGTGGCTGTCTCACTGCGTGCCTTGCCTTCTTCCCCGTGGGCGACGGCTGCACCCCCGACCGAAACAAGCTGTTTATACTCATTACTACGCGTGGTCTTAATCGTACAAATCCGGCGCATAACCGACTCATCAGCCAGTTGCTGCATGATCTGTTTATTCAGCTCAGGGATAACGGTATAGCCACCTTCGGAGGGTACGCTCGTAGACAAGGTGCGGGTTTCTCCGGTCACGATATAGTGACGCAGTTCATCATTGCTGAGTGTTTTACTGGCGGGCTGGTTCTTGGCCTGATTTCGCTCTTCATCCGATAAAGCCTCATAACGGGCGATTTCTGCATTCAGGGCACCGGACTGACTGCGCAGCTCGTCAAACTGTTTAGCTTCATCGGCATTAAGAGAGCGCTTTTCGTCTTCGGCTTTGGTGAGAAGAGAACGCATCTGCTGGGTTAAATCGGCTTTTTGCTGGCGTAATTCGAGTAATTTCTTCATGGTGCCTCTGCATGTAGGTTAAGGGTTCGCTGTCATGCAGGTTTGAGGAAGCGGTAGCGGGTTAGCACTACCGCCTTTGAGGACTTGCTACAGAGCAATTGAAGTCAGGACGTGCCTACATGGTTCAGCAATCACTATTTAACACCATGAAAAATAATAAAAAAGACCTCGTGATAGGAGGTCTAAACAAGGGGAAACATGAGGACGGGATATTTACAAATCTTTACTTTTATTTTTCACTCATCCAATCCGGCGCGTCGTTCATGATTTCTCTGAACGCCTGTAATTGTTCTATCAATACATCTAACTGCTCTTTATTGGTTGCCAGTATTTCCTCAGAAAATGTGTGGCGCAGACTACCACCTGAATCCTGAAAGAAAAAAGCATGACCATTGACCAACTGGCGGTACTCGCTTGTATGTAAATCGTCTAACTGCGTAATACCGTAATAATCGTAGTGTTCTCTGATATCTTCTTGCGTAATCGGCATAATATTCCCCTTATATAATTATTCTACTTCTCTGAATAGGGTTACTTGGAAAGTTTCTAAGGCTTCAGCTATCCCACGAATGTTCATCGCTAATTCATCCCGTGCCGCTGTCTTCATGAATGCGGCTATAAGCTCTGGGTGCTGTTTGGCATACCCCTCACCGAACAAAGCATCTATTTCTTTGACTGCTCTTTCCATCCAGTACGCGGCTGAATTAGCTGCCTGTCTTTCAATCGTTGTTGCATCTAACATATGTTCTCCATTTTTGTATATATATAGTGAAAAGTTACCGACAACACCGACAAACCGACAATGAGGTAAAATACAATTTAATATCAATTAGATACACTGTTAAATCGTTGTCGGTTAATTGTCGCTCAATTTTTTGATATCGCTAGAATTACAATATTATTGTTATCTTTCATGTAGATAAACATCACTTCCTGTTGTCGAAAACCGACAACGCTACTTATAAACTCTTTCATATTTATCCGAATCCTTTTGCCTACCAAAAAAAGAAAGTTTTTCTTCTGGCAGGTGCTTTGTTTTAAGTCCGCCAATGAAAACGACAAATCGACAACGTACCGACAAACATTTAACATTTTAGTATATTGATTTATAAGATATTTATATTACTGTTGTCGGTTTGTCGGTGTTGTCGGTCAGTTTTACGCGTATAGAGAATTTATTCTTCTATTTCATCAGTGGAATACATCAGCACATAATACTTACGGGGTGAGCCGTTGTGCTTCATGCCTTGCACCTTAAAGCCACCATTTGCGGCCTTTCTTAGCATCCCTGATTCAGCGAGAACCCGCGCAAACATCTTCGTATCGAACGTTTCTGATACCTCATTCTCGAACACATCTGGGAATGTGTAGAAATGGATAAGGCCGGCATTATTGGGGATATCGCTGGTATCTTTTCGGTAGCCTGCAAGGTTAGAAATAGTGGCATGATCATAGGTGTACGGTTCTGGTGCATACCGACTCAATCCAAAACGGTCTAAAAATGCCTCGGTTTGTTCCCGTATCTGTTGGTGTTCTTTATTGGCAGTACCAAATTCAGCCACCCACGCATTAAAGCAGTGTTGAATTGCGTCTCTGCTTTCCTGTTCTGTCCATCCGGTGAGATGCGTCGCTGCAATAAGTGCCCCCTCTAAGATGGCGAACCGTTCTGCCACGCGGGGAAGTTGTGCCCCAGCGCCTTTGGGGATCAACCCATTCCAGCGGATTTTGGCTTCTTCAATGGTGTTTCTCGTTGCTTTTTGATGCTGAGTCAGATATTCACACCATACCCGCCCAATAGCCCCATGATTGTCAGCAATGGCTTTTTCGATTGCCTTAGCGTGTTCTCTGGCATCCTGATAACCATGTAAAACAGTCGGGCTACTGAACGGAATATTCAGCAACCGGACAAGCTGGCCTGCTTTCATGCGCTTGCCCTCACTTCTGACAAACGTATCAAGATCGACCTCGCCAGTACTGATAGCTATCGTTTTAAACTGGAGAATGTCACGGTTGCCGCCACCTCTTGCCCCTTGTAACTTGCCTTTGCCGTTAAACAGCGCATAAGACGCATTAGCCACATCTTTAACCGATGATCCCTGCCCGACTTCATCAAGAGGTAACAGGTTGTTATTATGGGCGGCGGCTTCATTAATCAATCCCAATGTAGTTGCAAACCACGTTAAACGCATGGCAGACGGCTCACCAAAGACACTACAGCCGACGCTTTGCGCGGTGGTTTTCCCTGCGGTGCTCTGGTCATAAAAGTGAACCCCAAAGCCATCATCACGCAATAAACCGATAACCGGGGAAGCTAACGCAGCCGCAATGGACAGCATCATAAAGGGATTGCCTTTGGCTAATTTGGCTACTGAGTCACGCCAGCTTTCAGGCGTTCCTGCCACGGTATACCCGCGTATTGATGATGTTCTGCCACAAAAGATAACGGACTTCTCTGGAGTGCCAATCACCTCGCCCGTTGGGAAGATGTAAGCCCCATGCTGCCAGCCTGTTGAGTGGGTAATGTGCCAGTCGGTTTTTTTAGCACAGCGTTGTAACCAATCCGATAGCGTGTGACGTAAAAAAGGTTTAGTGGCAATATTCAATCCTGCGGCTTTGAGCTGTCGCCAGCCTTCATTTGCGCCAACATCACCTGTTTTCACTGCCTCAGTGTAAGTTGTCCCGTCTTCTTCCCACTGGATAATCAGATAAAATTCAATATCATCACGACCGCGCCCGATCACCTTCATTGAGTCACTGAGCCATTGCTCATGGTTGATAATTTCGCCGCTCTCTTTGTCCACCTTTGGCGTAACGTAATAAATTCCGTTTTTACGCTCATCAATAAAGGGCTTTAACGGATCACGCTCTTTTGTCCGGTGTTCGTCCAGATTAATGACGATTGATTTTGATACTGACATATTCTCCCCCACCTGATACAACCCTTCACTGAATGCCTGTTTTGCTGCCTCGATACCGTGATGCTGGCGATAATCGTCCCAATCAGCCTTGTGCTCTGTTGGCGGTAACGCTACCCACCCATTAATAGCCTTAGCGGTCTTCTCGGCTGCAATCTTGCCGACGTTCTTCTTGGGCTTACCTTTGTCGTCCAGTTCTTCCGGTGAGTGCCAATCATTGTCAGCCGCCAGAATGATTTTTACTGTTGGCCACCGCTCTCTGATCTGTTTAGCCACAGTCGGTAAATTTCCTTCATCAATAGCAGCCAGCACCAAGCCCTCATGCAATTGGTCGACCGTTAAGGCCGTTGCATAGCCCTCAGCAATAATGATCGTGTCCGGCGTTCCAATTACGGGCGATAAGGGGATAAAGCTCCCCTTTTTCTTCGAGCCGGGGACAAAGCGCTTTTCACCACTCGGCTTAATGACCTGCGCACCGGTGATTGTGCCGTCCAGTGCCTGAATGACCAGCAACAACGAACCGTCTTTCAGTAGCTTCTGATTGGGACATTGCAGCCCCTTTTGAGTCAGGTAGTCGGATTGTCCGATAGTGGATTGAGCCACCAGCTTGTTAACTTTCTCGGTGATGGGTTGAGCCTCTGATTTTAGCGCCTCCTTTCTGGCGGGCTTGGGTTCTGGTAAGGGAAGCAACAACGCCTCAGAAACCACCTTAGCCGCTTCAATTACCGTGATACCTTTGACCTTCATCAGTAAATCAAAGCCATCGCCGTGATTCGGGTTATCACACTGGCGACAATGCCAGTCACCGTTACCGTGATCGTCTATGAAGTGAAAACGGTCAGTACCGCCACAGATAGGGCAAGCACCATGCT
This sequence comes from Xenorhabdus ishibashii, assembly GCF_002632755.1. NCBI lineage: Bacteria > Pseudomonadati > Pseudomonadota > Gammaproteobacteria > Enterobacterales > Morganellaceae > Xenorhabdus > Xenorhabdus ishibashii. The sequence goes on from NZ_NJAK01000002.1 coordinate 8,777, forward strand.
TACCCTTTGCTGGAACATCCACCCCACAAGCAGACAACAAACCTTGCCATTGCCCTTGCGCCGCTGCTTTCACCGACCGAATATCAATATGACTTACCATTTTGGGAATCCCTCGCGGTGATGGATTTCAAACTGAGCGTTTTGCTGCGTGTCATTCAGGGCTTCGGCAATTCGGGGCAGGTACATCAGGGCTTCACCGATACGGCGTAAATCCTCCCTTGCCTGACGATTGTCATAGTTTTCGTTATCAACTGACCAGAAAGCCATTTCCCCCATTGCAGACATTGCCGCCATCACGCTACTCAATGCCCCTTCGGAGTTTTTGCGCAGATCTTTGAGTTCTTCGGTGCTCAGGTCGTTAAAGCTGGTGCGTACCAAATGTTTATAGATATCAGACATGATCATGCTCTCCCTGCGTAGGTGTATTCTTTAGTGAATCGGCTTAATGGCATGGTGCACGGGGTGTGATAACCATCACGGACAAAGGTCACGCGATTAAAGGCGACTGACAGCACTTGTACGGCTTCCCCGTTCTTATGGGTGTAATAGTCATGGGGGGCTGGGTTACGCATGATTCACCCCCTGAACGGTAGACATATCGCTACAGTTGAAAGGAGTATCGATACCGATATCCCATGCTTGACGGGAAACGAATATCAGCGAGGACATGCCAGCCAGTAGACGGGCTTCAACTTCACTATCCGCCAGCACAGTGATAAGGCGCGCCGGATGAATATCCACCAATCGCTGAGTGCCTGATGCAATTAGGAATGTAAATTTAAGGCGAGTTTGGTTATGCTGTGGGGTATCCATAGCGTAAGACTCCTTTACGTTTTTGGTTAGACGCCTCGATAGTGTTGTAGCACTTCGGGGCGTTGTTGTTTTTGGTCTACACTTGTCATACACTTGATGTATAAGTCCAATATAAACAGGAGTAAACCAAGTGTCAACCATTAAAATATCAGGAAAGGGAAATAAGCAAATCGCGTTAAGAGTAGAACCATCCCTTGAGCAAGGAATAAAAGCAGCGTTAGCCCAAGATGGTGACGCTTCTGTATCTGCATGGATAAAGAGAATTATCCGTAAAGAGTTGCAATCTCGCGGCATTGAACAATAACTAACCGACCGACAATAAGTCCGGTGGTTAACCGAATGAATATCTTTCACTTGGTTGACTGACTCGAAATAATCATAGTAGTTAACCAATTGATTTATCTCATGACGCAAAGACGCGTGATCCCAAAGGGTAGCATTCGCCGTGCTATCCTTTTCTTTTTGCACTCCACTAAATGATGACTGCAAAGTTTGCGCGTCGCTAAATGATACGCGCATATTATGACCAGACTGCATATTTGCAGTGCGATTAGATATCAATGGGTTAAGCAGCCACCCCGAAATAATCGGGGAGCCTCCCAAACTACGACCAAACGCCAATCTGACGGTCAGCGGGGAAATCAATGAGTTACTGAGGTGTCCGAAAATATTCGCATACCCATCAGCGAAATATTTCTCCGATTGGAACTGAGCGAAAAGTTTCTCTGAGTGACCAGCCAAAGTGAGGACTACGGTATTCTTCGAGGTCACTGAGTTAATGACCTCGGTAACGGGACTCCTTAAACTAAAGGAATTCCTATAGTTAATTTTTCCCCGACTTGAGGTTAATTGTTCAATATTTGGTCTTTGATTCCCCCGTTTCGGGGGAACAGAGAGTGCTTTATGACCGCTCATCAAATTAGCCTCCAATGCGCCCTGTAGGGTTCATTAGTGTTGCGAACAGCTCAATACGGCGGCTTACTTCCCTCAGTGCTTGTGTTGGTGATTGCCCTGCATTCCTTGCATCTTGAAAAGCAGCCTGTTCAATCTTCTGAATACAGACAAGTAATCCTAACTGTTGCTCATCTGCGTTCTGGCGTTCACCATCCAGTAAACCCGCAAAGCGATTCTCAGTACGAGCAAGGTTGATGTAATGGTGACGTTCTGCGCCCAGATCACGTAAAGCATCACGGGATTCATGATAGTTAGGCAGATATTCACGACGTATAGGTTCAGCAGCTCGCTTCTTAGCAAAGGCTTTTGTTACATCCAGCTTAAACTGAACCATCAGATCATGATCACGCCCTCTAATAAGTCGGCACATAAAGTCGAACTGGTCTTCATTGAGCAAGGCGTATTTATGCTTACGTTCACCAAGTTGCTCAGTATTTAATCGCTCCGTTTGAAACGGAAGGATTCCAAACTGCCTTAAATTCTTAGTGTTCTTCCTAATTAATTCATAAAGGCTCTTATGCTGAATTCCGATGCGCTTAGCAAACAGGCGTGAATCAATTCTCGATTCAGTTCTATGCTGAACCAAAATAAGCTCTTGGCTGTTTTCAGTGTGAGCAAGTCCCTGACCATTTAAGGCCATATTTTTAGATGTCATATTTCTACCCTGTCTTAATTAATTTGATTTTCGGCTATAGGGGTTATTTACGTTCTCTACTGTTGGAGGATTACGTACCCACCACAAAACATCACTTAATAACCATGAGACGGAATTACGCCCCAATGGAACGCGTTTAGGAAATTTACCTTCTTCCTCTAATACCCAACGACGAGAACGCGATAAACTGGAAAGATGCTCACATTCTTTTTCCCTGATTCGACGATCATATTTCTCGCCATACTCATTTAAAATTGATTGTCGTTCTTGTGGTGTCGGTGATGTAAACTTCATTGCCATATTTTTATATTCTCCAAAAACAAAAACCCCGCGAGCGAGGTTATTATTAATTTAAATGATGTTTAATTTTATTCTGGCTTCCAAGTGCCTTTTATCCATGCCTGAATTTCAGACAATCGATAAACTTTAGTTTGTGGACCTATCGTTATTTTTAAAGGAAACTTGCCATTTTTTTCAAGATATGACCTGTGTCTTCTTCCTAATGAGGTTAACCATTCACACTCTTCTTCTCTAATTAGTCTATCAAGTTCATCTGAATATTCTAATTCTTCACGAGTGAATATATGTATCATTTTCTATTTCCTCCTCAATTAAAGAGTCTAAATAATTCACCCACCAGTAGAGTGCATTTCTTTTTTGTTCAATATATTGACTTCGATTATATATTCCAGAGACTCCATTGAGTGAATGGCCTAATAGTTGTTCAACCACGTTATGTTCAAATCCGTTATCACTGAGTATGGTAGCAAACACTCTTCGTATATCGTGCGCTGTCCACTTTTCTTTGTGGTTTAATCTTTTCCATATTTTCGCAATAGTCACACTTGCCGTACATTGTTTGACATCAAAGCCAATGACATATTCTCTCTTTTTTGTTGATTGGTTCAATAACAACAACCAGTTTTTAAAATTACTGGGGATCGGTCTGATTATTTCCCTGCCATTTTTACTGTGCTCTGGCGGCACTCTCCATATATTGTTTGAAAAATCCCATTCATCCCATTTCGATAGACGTATTTCGGAAAGCCTACACCCAAAAACGATTAAAAACCGAAGAATAATTCTGTTTTCGTGAGACATAATGTGGTTATCATATTCTTTATTTATATAGAGCCATACATCACGTAATTCATCATTAGTTAACACTCTGTCTCTTCTATTAGCTTTTTCACCCACATCACCAACATCCAAATCATCTATCTCATGGCTAATTGCATATTTTCTTACTCGGCAAAATTTCAATGCCTGTTGTGAGATTTTCAAAAGAGATCCCGCTTGCACTGGTGCATTCTCTTTAATTTTATCAAAGCATCTAATCCACATTGATAATGTGCATTCATTTAATGGAATATTTCCAATCTCTGAGTAAATATGTTTAGAAAAACAACCTCTAATATAGATTGCTGCTTTTCGTTTATTGGTGGCATAATTATTGAGCCAATATTCTATGGCATCTTTCACGGTGACAGGTTTTAACGTATCTTCTTTTATTATTTTTATTTGTATTCGTGGATCTTTCCCTTTAGCTAACCATGCCCTGCATTTATCTCTTTGCTCTCTTGCAACTTTAAGGCTTAAATCGGGGTATTTACCCAATGTTAACCATATCGGCGCACTTTCACGCCCATACAGGCGGTAGAAGAAAACAAAGCTGATTGTCCCTTGTTTACTTAATCTGATTGATAACCCGTTCCCGTCCGCTATCGTCTGCTGTTTTTCAACAGGTTTACCGTACAAGGATTTGAGCTTTTTATCACTGAGCTTGTTTACAGCCATCTACTAAACCTTTTCATTTTGCAATACACATTGCAATACGCAGAGAGGTGCAACAATCCACAAACACCAAAACGAATGAAAACACAAAAAATGGATTTATTTTTGTTTTTCATGAAATTATAAACAACATGAGCACATGTAATCCCATGTCATTTACAAAGTTTATATGCTTGGTGAAGAAATTGCAAATTCTTATTATTTAATTGATTTATAACGATTTTAATTGTTTTTATTGGTATTTTATTTGCTGTCTGCAATGCACATTGCAATACACAGTAATTTTATGAAGGGATAGAGTGAAATGAGGTCAGTACGCTAAACGCACCAACCTTGTGAAGAGGTTGCGCCGAATTTCGTCGGAACCTATTAAGTGATTGAGGAAGCAGTTAACTGATACCCCTGCCAGTAAGAAGCCTTTCCCGTCACTGTGATCACCTGGCCTTTCTGTAACAACATCACCGATAGTGCCATCTCATCAAAGCCCACGACACGCAGCGGGTAATCACTGCGTTTCTCGCTCTGTGCTTGCATAGTAGCGACTGCCATCACCTTACCCGTCTGGCACTTGATACGCTTGGGGGGAACGGTAATCTTGCCTGTGATCGTAGCGACTATCGAGGGTGCATTCTTCTTCTGTCTTCGTGCCATGTTCCACCGCCTATAGATGGTTGGGATTTAAATCATGATAATAATCAATAACTTAAATAACTGCGAACATAATACGTACTGGGTTACATTAAGTAACCTTGTGCTGGACGGCTTAAACTCAAACCCACCTGAGTTATTTATAACTCATTGATATTCTCGTTCATCCTCACTTTGAGGAGAAGTAGCAACCGTGGTGATCTTCACCATAGTTAGGTAACTCCTTGATTCTTCCGAGGGGGTCACTTTGACCACCCTATCATGATTTCCGTAATGGTTAATTTATGTGCTGGACAACCGCAGTAAATTCACTGTATTTCAATGAATTACTTGGACATAACGTACTGGACAAAACAACTTAACCATCTGTTTTCGTATAACTCTTTTGTGCGCACCTCTTAATGAGTTGTACAAATTCTGTGAGTCAGCCAGACTGACGCTCAAATTGTGAGTAACTATCGGTTACGCTCAAGACCATTTGCGACTGACTAACTGTCAGTGACACCCAAAGTCCGATTATCGGATATTGGATTTTGCATCGACGAATTTCGTCGGGACAAACTGAACCTCTTAAAGAGGGGCAGTTCAATCTATTGAGTGATCTATAACTAACACTCTTAAAGAGATGTAGTTCTTGTTTCTTGCCACGAGACAGGTAACCCAAAATAATTGGGTCAGTTACACTATGACCAGACGCCAAATATGGCGTCTGATTAGATATCAATGGGTTACGCTAATTGGGATTTTCAAGCCCATTTAACCCTTTGATTTCACTTAATTCTGTCACAAAACCAGAATTCCCGCATCGTGCGGGAAATAAGCAAAATCAACAAGTTATCTAAATACCGTCAAAGTCAGCCAGCCGCTGCTTCTGCTCCTCATTGAGACTAAAAGCAAACTCTTCATGCTCTGCCTGCCATGTACCAAAACTCATCAGAAACGCAATTGCAGGGTCTATTTTATTCGCGGACTTCTTCTTGTTCGGCTTGATATTGGCGTTCGCGTCTGTCTCCATTACGACATTAGACATCGCCCATGCGAGAACCGGATCGCCATTGTGACGAATGATTTTGCGGTTAACAAAGACTTCGGCGGATTTAGCTACGGGACTATACCGCATGTAGGTTTGCGGGAACGGCTCAACATCCAGCCCTGCACCCTGTAGTTGTGTGCGTAAGTGTGTGGCGTTCCATGTGTCAAAGCCCACCAGTTTGATATCAAAGTGCTGGCTATCCTTGAGAATGTCATCACGGATACGGTCATAATCAATACAATCGCCGGTCGTGGTACGTATCCAGCCCATTTGTGCCCATTGGCGATACACTGCCCGATTCTTATTAGCAGGGTTCTGTAGCTGGGCTTCCGGCAAGTAATGGCGGGTCAGTAATAACAGTTCGTTATCCACGGGGAACGTGTAACAGATACTGGTGATATCCCCCGTTGAAGATAAATCTAATCCAGCGTAGCATTCCAAGCCTTTGAGGTCGTTTTCGTCATAGTCTGACTGGCAGTCTTTCCATGCGCCTTCACCCATCCACGGCGTTTCACCCTGACACCAGATATTAAAGCGTTTGGTGAGCATCTCAGTCCATTGCGAGGGAATGCCTCGTGCTTTCTGGATTGTGTCGTGCAAAGCATCACTGTCTACGGAAACATTCAGGTTAGGATTAGCCTTTATCCAGAGGGCTTCATCATCAATCTCGTTCTCGTCGTCCAGTTCGTAGATCAGGGCAAACAGGGATTCATTTTGTTCTTCACCCTCCAATATCTGACAGCAATAATCATAGTGCTGTTTACAGGCGGATATCACGTTACTGCCTGCCGTAGTAATGGCAAACAGAATGCCTTCGGGACGGGCGC
>NZ_NJAK01000002.1:15600-31099 GCF_002632755.1 Xenorhabdus ishibashii
GGGGTATCCATAGCGTAAGACTCCTTTACGTTTTTGGTTAGACGCCTCGATAGTGTTGTAGCACTTCGGGGCGTTGTTGTTTTTGGTCTACACTTGTCATACACTTGATGTATAAGTCCAATATAAACAGGAGTAAACCAAGTGTCAACCATTAAAATATCAGGAAAGGGAAATAAGCAAATCGCGTTAAGAGTAGAACCATCCTTGAGCAAGGAATAAAAGCAGCGTTAGCCCAAGATGGTGACGCTTCTGTATCTGCATGGATAAAGAGAATTATCCGTAAAGAGTTGCAATCTCGCGGCATTGAACAATAACTAACCGACGACAATAAGTCCGGTGGTTAACCGAATGAATATCTTTCACTTGGTTGACTGACTCGAAATAATCATAGTAGTTAACCAATTGATTTATCTCATGACGCAAAGACGCGTGATCCCAAAGGGTAGCATTCGCCGTGCTATCCTTTTCTTTTTGCACTCCACTAAATGATGACTGCAAAGTTTGCGCGTCGCTAAATGATACGCGCATATTATGACCAGACTGCATATTTGCAGTGCGATTAGATATCAATGGGTTAAGCAGCCACCCCGAAATAATCGGGGAGCCTCCCAAACTACGACCAAACGCCAATCTGACGGTCAGCGGGGAAATCAATGAGTTACTGAGGTGTCCGAAAATATTCGCATACCATCAGCGAAATATTTCTCCGATTGGAACTGAGCGAAAAGTTTCTCTGAGTGACCAGCCAAAGTGAGGACTACGGTATTCTTCGAGGTCACTGAGTTAATGACCTCGGTAACGGGACTCCTTAAACTAAAGGAATTCCTATAGTTAATTTTTCCCCGACTTGAGGTTAATTGTTCAATATTTGGTCTTTGATTCCCCGTTTCGGGGGAACAGAGAGTGCTTTATGACCGCTCATCAAATTAGCCTCCAATGCGCCCTGTAGGGTTCATTAGTGTTGCGAACAGCTCAATACGGCGGCTTACTTCCCTCAGTGCTTGTGTTGGTGATTGCCCTGCATTCCTTGCATCTTGAAAAGCAGCCTGTTCAATCTTCTGAATACAGACAAGTAATCCTAACTGTTGCTCATCTGCGTTCTGGCGTTCACCATCCAGTAAACCCGCAAAGCGATTCTCAGTACGAGCAAGGTTGATGTAATGGTGACGTTCTGCGCCCAGATCACGTAAAGCATCACGGGATTCATGATAGTTAGGCAGATATTCACGACGTATAGGTTCAGCAGCTCGCTTCTTAGCAAAGGCTTTTGTTACATCCAGCTTAAACTGAACCATCAGATCATGATCACGCCCTCTAATAAGTCGGCACATAAAGTCGAACTGGTCTTCATTGAGCAAGGCGTATTTATGCTTACGTTCACCAAGTTGCTCAGTATTTAATCGCTCCGTTTGAAACGGAAGGATTCCAAACTGCCTTAAATTCTTAGTGTTCTTCCTAATTAATTCATAAAGGCTCTTATGCTGAATTCCGATGCGCTTAGCAAACAGGCGTGAATCAATTCTCGATTCAGTTCTATGCTGAACCAAAATAAGCTCTTGGCTGTTTTCAGTGTGAGCAAGTCCCTGACCATTTAAGGCCATATTTTTAGATGTCATATTTCTACCCTGTCTTAATTAATTTGATTTTCGGCTATAGGGGTTATTTACGTTCTCTACTGTTGGAGGATTACGTACCCACCACAAAACATCACTTAATAACCATGAGACGGAATTACGCCCCAATGGAACGCGTTTAGGAAATTTACCTTCTTCCTCTAATACCCAACGACGAGAACGCGATAAACTGGAAAGATGCTCACATTCTTTTTCCCTGATTCGACGATCATATTTCTCGCCATACTCATTTAAAATTGATTGTCGTTCTTGTGGTGTCGGTGATGTAAACTTCATTGCCATATTTTTATATTCTCCAAAAACAAAAACCCCGCGAGCGAGGTTATTATTAATTTAAATGATGTTTAATTTTATTCTGGCTTCCAAGTGCCTTTTATCCATGCCTGAATTTCAGACAATCGATAAACTTTAGTTTGTGGACCTATCGTTATTTTTAAAGGAAACTTGCCATTTTTTTCAAGATATGACCTGTGTCTTCTTCCTAATGAGGTTAACCATTCACACTCTTCTTCTCTAATTAGTCTATCAAGTTCATCTGAATATTCTAATTCTTCACGAGTGAATATATGTATCATTTTCTATTTCCTCCTCAATTAAAGAGTCTAAATAATTCACCCACCAGTAGAGTGCATTTCTTTTTTGTTCAATATATTGACTTCGATTATATATTCCAGAGACTCCATTGAGTGAATGGCCTAATAGTTGTTCAACCACGTTATGTTCAAATCCGTTATCACTGAGTATGGTAGCAAACACTCTTCGTATATCGTGCGCTGTCCACTTTTCTTTGTGGTTTAATCTTTTCCATATTTTCGCAATAGTCACACTTGCCGTACATTGTTTGACATCAAAGCCAATGACATATTCTCTCTTTTTTGTTGATTGGTTCAATAACAACAACCAGTTTTTAAAATTACTGGGGATCGGTCTGATTATTTCCCTGCCATTTTTACTGTGCTCTGGCGGCACTCTCCATATATTGTTTGAAAAATCCCATTCATCCCATTTCGATAGACGTATTTCGGAAAGCCTACACCCAAAAACGATTAAAAACCGAAGAATAATTCTGTTTTCGTGAGACATAATGTGGTTATCATATTCTTTATTTATATAGAGCCATACATCACGTAATTCATCATTAGTTAACACTCTGTCTCTTCTATTAGCTTTTTCACCCACATCACCAACATCCAAATCATCTATCTCATGGCTAATTGCATATTTTCTTACTCGGCAAAATTTCAATGCCTGTTGTGAGATTTTCAAAAGAGATCCCGCTTGCACTGGTGCATTCTCTTTAATTTTATCAAAGCATCTAATCCACATTGATAATGTGCATTCATTTAATGGAATATTTCCAATCTCTGAGTAAATATGTTTAGAAAAACAACCTCTAATATAGATTGCTGCTTTTCGTTTATTGGTGGCATAATTATTGAGCCAATATTCTATGGCATCTTTCACGGTGACAGGTTTTAACGTATCTTCTTTTATTATTTTTATTTGTATTCGTGGATCTTTCCCTTTAGCTAACCATGCCCTGCATTTATCTCTTTGCTCTCTTGCAACTTTAAGGCTTAAATCGGGGTATTTACCCAATGTTAACCATATCGGCGCACTTTCACGCCCATACAGGCGGTAGAAGAAAACAAAGCTGATTGTCCCTTGTTTACTTAATCTGATTGATAACCCGTTCCCGTCCGCTATCGTCTGCTGTTTTTCAACAGGTTTACCGTACAAGGATTTGAGCTTTTTATCACTGAGCTTGTTTACAGCCATCTACTAAACCTTTTCATTTTGCAATACACATTGCAATACGCAGAGAGGTGCAACAATCCACAAACACCAAAACGAATGAAAACACAAAAAATGGATTTATTTTTGTTTTTCATGAAATTATAAACAACATGAGCACATGTAATCCCATGTCATTTACAAAGTTTATATGCTTGGTGAAGAAATTGCAAATTCTTATTATTTAATTGATTTATAACGATTTTAATTGTTTTTATTGGTATTTTATTTGCTGTCTGCAATGCACATTGCAATACACAGTAATTTTATGAAGGGATAGAGTGAAATGAGGTCAGTACGCTAAACGCACCAACCTTGTGAAGAGGTTGCGCCGAATTTCGTCGGAACCTATTAAGTGATTGAGGAAGCAGTTAACTGATACCCCTGCCAGTAAGAAGCCTTTCCCGTCACTGTGATCACCTGGCCTTTCTGTAACAACATCACCGATAGTGCCATCTCATCAAAGCCCACGACACGCAGCGGGTAATCACTGCGTTTCTCGCTCTGTGCTTGCATAGTAGCGACTGCCATCACCTTACCCGTCTGGCACTTGATACGCTTGGGGGGAACGGTAATCTTGCCTGTGATCGTAGCGACTATCGAGGGTGCATTCTTCTTCTGTCTTCGTGCCATGTTCCACCGCCTATAGATGGTTGGGATTTAAATCATGATAATAATCAATAACTTAAATAACTGCGAACATAATACGTACTGGGTTACATTAAGTAACCTTGTGCTGGACGGCTTAAACTCAAACCCACCTGAGTTATTTATAACTCATTGATATTCTCGTTCATCCTCACTTTGAGGAGAAGTAGCAACCGTGGTGATCTTCACCATAGTTAGGTAACTCCTTGATTCTTCCGAGGGGGTCACTTTGACCACCCTATCATGATTTCCGTAATGGTTAATTTATGTGCTGGACAACCGCAGTAAATTCACTGTATTTCAATGAATTACTTGGACATAACGTACTGGACAAAACAACTTAACCATCTGTTTTCGTATAACTCTTTTGTGCGCACCTCTTAATGAGTTGTACAAATTCTGTGAGTCAGCCAGACTGACGCTCAAATTGTGAGTAACTATCGGTTACGCTCAAGACCATTTGCGACTGACTAACTGTCAGTGACACCCAAAGTCCGATTATCGGATATTGGATTTTGCATCGACGAATTTCGTCGGGACAAACTGAACCTCTTAAAGAGGGGCAGTTCAATCTATTGAGTGATCTATAACTAACACTCTTAAAGAGATGTAGTTCTTGTTTCTTGCCACGAGACAGGTAACCCAAAATAATTGGGTCAGTTACACTATGACCAGACGCCAAATATGGCGTCTGATTAGATATCAATGGGTTACGCTAATTGGGATTTTCAAGCCCATTTAACCCTTTGATTTCACTTAATTCTGTCACAAAACCAGAATTCCCGCATCGTGCGGGAAATAAGCAAAATCAACAAGTTATCTAAATACCGTCAAAGTCAGCCAGCCGCTGCTTCTGCTCCTCATTGAGACTAAAAGCAAACTCTTCATGCTCTGCCTGCCATGTACCAAAACTCATCAGAAACGCAATTGCAGGGTCTATTTTATTCGCGGACTTCTTCTTGTTCGGCTTGATATTGGCGTTCGCGTCTGTCTCCATTACGACATTAGACATCGCCCATGCGAGAACCGGATCGCCATTGTGACGAATGATTTTGCGGTTAACAAAGACTTCGGCGGATTTAGCTACGGGACTATACCGCATGTAGGTTTGCGGGAACGGCTCAACATCCAGCCCTGCACCCTGTAGTTGTGTGCGTAAGTGTGTGGCGTTCCATGTGTCAAAGCCCACCAGTTTGATATCAAAGTGCTGGCTATCCTTGAGAATGTCATCACGGATACGGTCATAATCAATACAATCGCCGGTCGTGGTACGTATCCAGCCCATTTGTGCCCATTGGCGATACACTGCCCGATTCTTATTAGCAGGGTTCTGTAGCTGGGCTTCCGGCAAGTAATGGCGGGTCAGTAATAACAGTTCGTTATCCACGGGGAACGTGTAACAGATACTGGTGATATCCCCCGTTGAAGATAAATCTAATCCAGCGTAGCATTCCAAGCCTTTGAGGTCGTTTTCGTCATAGTCTGACTGGCAGTCTTTCCATGCGCCTTCACCCATCCACGGCGTTTCACCCTGACACCAGATATTAAAGCGTTTGGTGAGCATCTCAGTCCATTGCGAGGGAATGCCTCGTGCTTTCTGGATTGTGTCGTGCAAAGCATCACTGTCTACGGAAACATTCAGGTTAGGATTAGCCTTTATCCAGAGGGCTTCATCATCAATCTCGTTCTCGTCGTCCAGTTCGTAGATCAGGGCAAACAGGGATTCATTTTGTTCTTCACCCTCCAATATCTGACAGCAATAATCATAGTGCTGTTTACAGGCGGATATCACGTTACTGCCTGCCGTAGTAATGGCAAACAGAATGCCTTCGGGACGGGCGCCCATCCCCAATTCAAGGGCAGAGTAAACCGCGTTATCGGGGTGCAAATGATACTCATCGACAATAGCAAGGCTGGGGTTAGTACCCTCAATCGTGGCGGCTTTGGCTGCCAACGGTTTTAACAGGCTGTTGCTCTTGGTATAAGTCACTTTGTGTTGCTGGATAGATACCCGCTTCTTGAGTGGTTTTGAAAGCAGGCACATCTGGCGGGCATCATCAAACACAATACGCGCCTGATCCCGACTCACGGCGGCGGTGTAAATATCCTGCTGCCCGTTCTCCATCACCAGAAACCAGTTAGCCAGTATCGCGGCTACCGTGGATTTGGCATTTTTGCGCGGCACCTGAATATAAGCACTGCGGTATTTCCGGCGACCGGTGGCCTTAACCTTGAAGCCGAACAGATTCGCAAAGGCGAACTGTTGCCACGGTTCAAGCATAATCGGCTTACCGCGCAAGTGGCCTTTGACGTGCGGGCAGAGACGGGAAAAGCCCACAAAACGTTCTACAACTTCGGTATCGAACATATAAAGCGGGTTATTCAGGTCGTTAAAGTAGCGTTTCACGGCCTGTTTTACCCGTTTACAGGCCGGAATATTGCCGTTTTTGATATCAAAAGCGTACTGTTCCCATGCGTTCATCGGGGTATCACTCAGGCCATCAGCACATCTAAATCGTCGGGTTCATCGCTTTCTACCGGATTTCGGCGGCGGGAAACCGGATCAAAGCCCAGCAATGACGACATTTTTATCATGATTTTTTCCGCATCGGCTTTCGCTTTCAGTGAGGGGTTACTGGTCGCTGCACCGCGTGAACCTTCCACTGCGAACCCGCGCACTTCAATGTCTTCAACGGCTTTACGGTAAATCGCATAGTTAACGCAATAGAGTTCTAAGTTGTTCCAGTCTGCTGGGCTGAGATCTTCCCGTTCGTTGAGGATTTTGGCTTTTGATTTCCATTGCTCGGCGGCAATCTCATTTAAATAAACGGGGGGTTTGGGTGCTCTTGCCATAATCTATTGTTTCCTATGAAGTTACTGCTATTGAAAAAAGTGCCGTGCATAAAAATTCGAGGGGGCGGGTGGTGCCATGAGGCAGGGCGTTTGTCATTTTTGACACCCCACCCCCTTCTGAGTGCTTCTCTAGCGATTTCGGAAGCATTCCATTAGCTCCCTATCACGCTGTGTCTTGCGCCTCGCTGTGGGTTTCTCAGGCGCAATCTGATTTTGTTGTCGGTAAGGTTCACTGTGCTTGAGTAACCCTTTAAGGAGTTGATCCACTTCATCTTCACGCATCTTGGTTATACTCATGAATCCAGTTATTGCGCTGGGCTGCCTTTGCTTCCAGTTCCCGATATTCCCCATTCTTACGCCGCTGTTTCGTTGTTGGGTCAGTGGTCACGGTCTTTCGACTGTGGCAGCTATTACATAGCGGCTGGTGATTGAAGTCAGGCCAAAACAGCACATCACTACCACCGTCAATGGGTATGATATGATCCACAATCGTCGCTGGGGCATACACACCTACCTTGAAACAATGCACACACAGCGGATTGGACTTAAGGAATTGCAGACGGTATTTATCCCATGCAGGGGTATAACCTCGCTCACGCCTTGAGCCTCGTTTACTGTCCTGTTGTCGTCTAGCTTCCCGTTTGTGCTGCTCACAGCGACCAGACTTGACCCGCTCACGGCAATTGGGATAGCTACAGCGCTTTAACGGTTGCCACGGCATCAGTAGACTCCTACATCACGATAGACAGACCATAATGATTTGATGGTGAACGGGATTTCTTTCAGTTCCTTATCTGCCACCATCGAACGAGTTTCATACAGTAAACCGATATAAAGTAAACAGCCAACTTTGATCGCCGGACTGAATACCAAGCCATCATCAAAGCGCTTGCCGATATGTTGCTGGCAGACTTCTAAGGCAGCATTGGCATAACCTTGAAGTAAGGTATCTTCTAACGTATCACTTTCATCTATCCGGCAATGTTGTTTGATTTCGTCCAATGTTATGAGAGGGTTACTCATCTTTCACCTCTGTTTTTTTAATACTGACCTCTTGCTTCCATGCCTGGCTAAACTCATCGCCACCATCACGGGGGGATAATCCCTCGCGTTCACGGGCTTCATTCGGGCACATCACACCGGATTTAATCGCCGTCTCGTAGCTCTGAAAGCGTTCTTTCGGATTGGCTCGCAGTAGATCGGCTGTGTCAAATTCAACTTGGTAGCGAATGCCTCGTTTTGGTGAGTTCATCAGCAAGGCGGACTTGATTTGCTGCTCAAAGTTAGCCAGCCACGGGCGCATGGTGATCGTCAGAAAAGCGCGTGATGCTTCGCTAAAATTACTGTAGGTACTGTTCGAATACTCTTGCAGGAAGATCGGGCTGACATTGAACATACGGGCAATATCTTCAATCGTGAAGCGACGAGAGGCCAGCCATTCCGCATCTTGGTTGCTCATGCCTAACTGTTGGTATTCCATCCCCCCCTCAAGAATGGGCGTTTTCCCTGCATTGCGAGCGCCCTTATAACGTTCGAGGGCTTCCAGTGCCTTATTGCCCTTGATGCCATCCAGCCAGTCAGCGGCTTTAATCACGCCCGCTGCCATCATGCCCTCTTTCATTATGCTGGCACCGTGGCGCTGTTGTGCCAGCCCCAAACCCAGTGTTTCACGGCAGATGGTGACTGGCGAACGCCCCAAAAAGCCATCTTCGGTGGCATAACGCAAATGCAATACTTCTTCTTGTAGGTAGGTTTTGACCTTGCCGCTATAAGGTTCGGTAATGGTGTAAGCAAAGCGGTGATCCGATAATCGTTGCGGCACAACCGCTGACGGTGGGTAAGGGTGCAACGATTGTGGCTGTCCGTCTTTTCCCCAGACTATGACTGCATACGCATTACCATTGAGTAAGCAATGACGCATCAGGGTTCGCTTAAACTGAAAAGGCGTCTGGCAGTCATTCGGGTATTCATTGAGCAAATAATCCACGGGGTGATCACTGAGCCATTCGCGGGACTCCTTGCCGTTCTGGTGCTGAACCCGATAGAGATAGCAAGGCATGGTCGCCACGGCTTCACTAATCACCGTGACAGCATTCATCACGGCGGGTAAGCCTTCGGCTGTAGACGGTGAAACATGCTCGCCTGATTTGGTGTTAGATATACCTGCCAGAGAAAGAAACTCATCAATACTGACACTGCGAGTCTCAGCGGCTTTACGCTTAAAAGGCCACATAGTTACACCTCGGACAGTTGCAGCCAGTAATGACGCAAATCAACATTGTTAGGCTTAACCCTATTCAGCGAACGCTTGGCAATCTCAACACCGCTTTCAGGGTAGGCGGGTAAACTGGTGACAGTGATTTCCCGTAGTTCCGCTTCTAAAACGGTTCTCAGATAAGGCTCCTGACCCACATCCCACTGATCTTTGATAGCTCGAAAGCCAAAAGACATACCGGAAATATCACCCCGTTCAACTAGTGCCAGTACATCACGCCCTAATTGGGTATCAGGCGGGGTTAACTCAAAGCGTAATCCGGTGGCATCTTCGGCAAGCTGCAATGTACCAGACGTAGTACGGCCTAACAGGTTCATGTGATCATGTTCATAAAGCGCCCTGACATCTGTACCCGCCGTTAAGCTGGTGCTAAACGCATTCGGGGCGAACTGCTCGACAAACTCATCCCACAAAACTTGTGATCGGCTGTTCCACTTAATGACATAACCGGTCAGTTTCTTATCACTGGCAGACAGGGAAGCGGTGCGGATTTCAAAATCATTTTTCATTGGTAGACTCCAGACTACAAAGGGGCGCAGTGCCCCTTATCGTTAACCCGCTTTCGTGCCTTTGATTTCGAGCACTTTGATTGCGTTGGAATCCACCAGACCACCACCCAAATATTTATCCGTGTGTACCTTGTAGTACCCCGGTTCGGTGATATTGTCAGGACGGGTGCGTGTGCCGGTATCATGGTCAACGATGAAGTAACCGCGTTTGAAGTCACCCAGACCGATAGCATCATCCGGCATAAATTCGAGATAATGGACAGGCAAGCCCAGTAACATATCAGGATCACCTGCTTGCAGACGTTCGCGCCAGATGTAATCACCGTTGCCGTTTTTCAGCTTCTGCACTTTGGCAGCCGTCGTGGAGTTCATCACCCACACCGCATTTTTACGGTATTTGTTCCTGAGCAGGAATTTCAGGTCAATCAGGCTATCGGCTTCCAGTTTGGCAACTTCCAGCTTTTGCAACGTACCGAACGCACGGGCTTTATCGGCTTGGGTATCACGAGGATAAGACAGGAAGCCTTTCGCTTTCTTGCTGCCGTCACCACTCACAAGATCGGTTTCTTCGGTATCAACAAACGTATCTGCAATTTCTGAGGTTAACCAGCCTAAAATATCGACATCGCTAAAATCGATGATTTCTTGGGTAGTCTTAGGGTAGGCATAAATCGGAAACAGCTTGATGCTGACTTCTTCCATCGTCGGTGTGGCTGTCTCACTGCGTGCCTTGCCTTCTTCCCCGTGGGCGACGGCTGCACCCCCGACCGAAACAAGCTGTTTATACTCATTACTACGCGTGGTCTTAATCGTACAAATCCGGCGCATAACCGACTCATCAGCCAGTTGCTGCATGATCTGTTTATTCAGCTCAGGGATAACGGTATAGCCACCTTCGGAGGGTACGCTCGTAGACAAGGTGCGGGTTTCTCCGGTCACGATATAGTGACGCAGTTCATCATTGCTGAGTGTTTTACTGGCGGGCTGGTTCTTGGCCTGATTTCGCTCTTCATCCGATAAAGCCTCATAACGGGCGATTTCTGCATTCAGGGCACCGGACTGACTGCGCAGCTCGTCAAACTGTTTAGCTTCATCGGCATTAAGAGAGCGCTTTTCGTCTTCGGCTTTGGTGAGAAGAGAACGCATCTGCTGGGTTAAATCGGCTTTTTGCTGGCGTAATTCGAGTAATTTCTTCATGGTGCCTCTGCATGTAGGTTAAGGGTTCGCTGTCATGCAGGTTTGAGGAAGCGGTAGCGGGTTAGCACTACCGCCTTTGAGGACTTGCTACAGAGCAATTGAAGTCAGGACGTGCCTACATGGTTCAGCAATCACTATTTAACACCATGAAAAATAATAAAAAAGACCTCGTGATAGGAGGTCTAAACAAGGGGAAACATGAGGACGGGATATTTACAAATCTTTACTTTTATTTTTCACTCATCCAATCCGGCGCGTCGTTCATGATTTCTCTGAACGCCTGTAATTGTTCTATCAATACATCTAACTGCTCTTTATTGGTTGCCAGTATTTCCTCAGAAAATGTGTGGCGCAGACTACCACCTGAATCCTGAAAGAAAAAAGCATGACCATTGACCAACTGGCGGTACTCGCTTGTATGTAAATCGTCTAACTGCGTAATACCGTAATAATCGTAGTGTTCTCTGATATCTTCTTGCGTAATCGGCATAATATTCCCCTTATATAATTATTCTACTTCTCTGAATAGGGTTACTTGGAAAGTTTCTAAGGCTTCAGCTATCCCACGAATGTTCATCGCTAATTCATCCCGTGCCGCTGTCTTCATGAATGCGGCTATAAGCTCTGGGTGCTGTTTGGCATACCCCTCACCGAACAAAGCATCTATTTCTTTGACTGCTCTTTCCATCCAGTACGCGGCTGAATTAGCTGCCTGTCTTTCAATCGTTGTTGCATCTAACATATGTTCTCCATTTTTGTATATATATAGTGAAAAGTTACCGACAACACCGACAAACCGACAATGAGGTAAAATACAATTTAATATCAATTAGATACACTGTTAAATCGTTGTCGGTTAATTGTCGCTCAATTTTTTGATATCGCTAGAATTACAATATTATTGTTATCTTTCATGTAGATAAACATCACTTCCTGTTGTCGAAAACCGACAACGCTACTTATAAACTCTTTCATATTTATCCGAATCCTTTTGCCTACCAAAAAAAGAAAGTTTTTCTTCTGGCAGGTGCTTTGTTTTAAGTCCGCCAATGAAAACGACAAATCGACAACGTACCGACAAACATTTAACATTTTAGTATATTGATTTATAAGATATTTATATTACTGTTGTCGGTTTGTCGGTGTTGTCGGTCAGTTTTACGCGTATAGAGAATTTATTCTTCTATTTCATCAGTGGAATACATCAGCACATAATACTTACGGGGTGAGCCGTTGTGCTTCATGCCTTGCACCTTAAAGCCACCATTTGCGGCCTTTCTTAGCATCCCTGATTCAGCGAGAACCCGCGCAAACATCTTCGTATCGAACGTTTCTGATACCTCATTCTCGAACACATCTGGGAATGTGTAGAAATGGATAAGGCCGGCATTATTGGGGATATCGCTGGTATCTTTTCGGTAGCCTGCAAGGTTAGAAATAGTGGCATGATCATAGGTGTACGGTTCTGGTGCATACCGACTCAATCCAAAACGGTCTAAAAATGCCTCGGTTTGTTCCCGTATCTGTTGGTGTTCTTTATTGGCAGTACCAAATTCAGCCACCCACGCATTAAAGCAGTGTTGAATTGCGTCTCTGCTTTCCTGTTCTGTCCATCCGGTGAGATGCGTCGCTGCAATAAGTGCCCCCTCTAAGATGGCGAACCGTTCTGCCACGCGGGGAAGTTGTGCCCCAGCGCCTTTGGGGATCAACCCATTCCAGCGGATTTTGGCTTCTTCAATGGTGTTTCTCGTTGCTTTTTGATGCTGAGTCAGATATTCACACCATACCCGCCCAATAGCCCCATGATTGTCAGCAATGGCTTTTTCGATTGCCTTAGCGTGTTCTCTGGCATCCTGATAACCATGTAAAACAGTCGGGCTACTGAACGGAATATTCAGCAACCGGACAAGCTGGCCTGCTTTCATGCGCTTGCCCTCACTTCTGACAAACGTATCAAGATCGACCTCGCCAGTACTGATAGCTATCGTTTTAAACTGGAGAATGTCACGGTTGCCGCCACCTCTTGCCCCTTGTAACTTGCCTTTGCCGTTAAACAGCGCATAAGACGCATTAGCCACATCTTTAACCGATGATCCCTGCCCGACTTCATCAAGAGGTAACAGGTTGTTATTATGGGCGGCGGCTTCATTAATCAATCCCAATGTAGTTGCAAACCACGTTAAACGCATGGCAGACGGCTCACCAAAGACACTACAGCCGACGCTTTGCGCGGTGGTTTTCCCTGCGGTGCTCTGGTCATAAAAGTGAACCCCAAAGCCATCATCACGCAATAAACCGATAACCGGGGAAGCTAACGCAGCCGCAATGGACAGCATCATAAAGGGATTGCCTTTGGCTAATTTGGCTACTGAGTCACGCCAGCTTTCAGGCGTTCCTGCCACGGTATACCCGCGTATTGATGATGTTCTGCCACAAAAGATAACGGACTTCTCTGGAGTGCCAATCACCTCGCCCGTTGGGAAGATGTAAGCCCCATGCTGCCAGCCTGTTGAGTGGGTAATGTGCCAGTCGGTTTTTTTAGCACAGCGTTGTAACCAATCCGATAGCGTGTGACGTAAAAAAGGTTTAGTGGCAATATTCAATCCTGCGGCTTTGAGCTGTCGCCAGCCTTCATTTGCGCCAACATCACCTGTTTTCACTGCCTCAGTGTAAGTTGTCCCGTCTTCTTCCCACTGGATAATCAGATAAAATTCAATATCATCACGACCGCGCCCGATCACCTTCATTGAGTCACTGAGCCATTGCTCATGGTTGATAATTTCGCCGCTCTCTTTGTCCACCTTTGGCGTAACGTAATAAATTCCGTTTTTACGCTCATCAATAAAGGGCTTTAACGGATCACGCTCTTTTGTCCGGTGTTCGTCCAGATTAATGACGATTGATTTTGATACTGACATATTCTCCCCCACCTGATACAACCCTTCACTGAATGCCTGTTTTGCTGCCTCGATACCGTGATGCTGGCGATAATCGTCCCAATCAGCCTTGTGCTCTGTTGGCGGTAACGCTACCCACCCATTAATAGCCTTAGCGGTCTTCTCGGCTGCAATCTTGCCGACGTTCTTCTTGGGCTTACCTTTGTCGTCCAGTTCTTCCGGTGAGTGCCAATCATTGTCAGCCGCCAGAATGATTTTTACTGTTGGCCACCGCTCTCTGATCTGTTTAGCCACAGTCGGTAAATTTCCTTCATCAATAGCAGCCAGCACCAAGCCCTCATGCAATTGGTCGACCGTTAAGGCCGTTGCATAGCCCTCAGCAATAATGATCGTGTCCGGCGTTCCAATTACGGGCGATAAGGGGATAAAGCTCCCCTTTTTCTTCGAGCCGGGGACAAAGCGCTTTTCACCACTCGGCTTAATGACCTGCGCACCGGTGATTGTGCCGTCCAGTGCCTGAATGACCAGCAACAACGAACCGTCTTTCAGTAGCTTCTGATTGGGACATTGCAGCCCCTTTTGAGTCAGGTAGTCGGATTGTCCGATAGTGGATTGAGCCACCAGCTTGTTAACTTTCTCGGTGATGGGTTGAGCCTCTGATTTTAGCGCCTCCTTTCTGGCGGGCTTGGGTTCTGGTAAGGGAAGCAACAACGCCTCAGAAACCACCTTAGCCGCTTCAATTACCGTGATACCTTTGACCTTCATCAGTAAATCAAAGCCATCGCCGTGATTCGGGTTATCACACTGGCGACAATGCCAGTCACCGTTACCGTGATCGTCTATGAAGTGAAAACGGTCAGTACCGCCACAGATAGGGCAAGCACCATGCTTACCCTTTGCTGGAACATCCACCCCACAAGCAGACAACAAACCTTGCCATTGCCCTTGCGCCGCTGCTTTCACCGACCGAATATCAATATGACTTACCATTTTGGGAATCCCTCGCGGTGATGGATTTCAAACTGAGCGTTTTGCTGCGTGTCATTCAGGGCTTCGGCAATTCGGGGCAGGTACATCAGGGCTTCACCGATACGGCGTAAATCCTCCCTTGCCTGACGATTGTCATAGTTTTCGTTATCAACTGACCAGAAAGCCATTTCCCCCATTGCAGACATTGCCGCCATCACGCTACTCAATGCCCCTTCGGAGTTTTTGCGCAGATCTTTGAGTTCTTCGGTGCTCAGGTCGTTAAAGCTGGTGCGTACCAAATGTTTATAGATATCAGACATGATCATGCTCTCCCTGCGTAGGTGTATTCTTTAGTGAATCGGCTTAATGGCATGGTGCACGGGGTGTGATAACCATCACGGACAAAGGTCACGCGATTAAAGGCGACTGACAGCACTTGTACGGCTTCCCCGTTCTTATGGGTGTAATAGTCATGGGGGGCTGGGTTACGCATGATTCACCCCCTGAACGGTAGACATATCGCTACAGTTGAAAGGAGTATCGATACCGATATCCCATGCTTGACGGGAAACGAATATCAGCGAGGACATGCCAGCCAGTAGACGGGCTTCAACTTCACTATCCGCCAGCACAGTGATAAGGCGCGCCGGATGAATATCCACCAATCGCTGAGTGCCTGATGCAATTAGGAATGTAAATTTAAGGCGAGTTTGGTTATGCTGT
>NZ_NJAK01000002.1:331199-471176 GCF_002632755.1 Xenorhabdus ishibashii
GTCATTACTGCGGATTATCCCTGATTAGACTGGCCTTTCTTTGCCCTGCCCTTACTGGATTTTACCTGCTTTCCTTTCCCTTTTTTGGTATTAACAGGAACGGGAGGCAAATCCCTAAAAGCCTTCAAATTACGGTGCTGTTTTGCCTGCCAGATCAGTTGCTGCAATGTTTCCTGAAGGGGTAACATAAAATCCTGATAACGGAATTGCTTTTCGCTGATTTGCGTCAAACAAGATTCCCAATGTGCTGTCATATCTGGCAATACGGCCATATCCGGCAATACATGAATTAAAGCCCGACCAGCCGGAGTAGCGTGAATAGAGCGCCCTTTTTTGTACAGAAAATCCCGTTTGAATAGCAACTCAATGATCCCTGCTCGGGTCGCTTCCGTACCCAAGCCATCAGTTGCACGAAGCACCTTTTTCAAAGCCTTATCCTGCACAAATCGAGCTATGCCCGTCATTGCAGACAATAATGTTGCATCAGTGAAAGGACGTGGAGGTTGGGTCTGTCTTTCCACCACTTCGCCCTTCTCACACAATAACTCATCTCCTTTAGCAGCAACAGGTAATGGCGTGCCTTCATTCTCTTCATCCCGCTCCTTGCTGCCAAGCAGCGTCCTCCAACCCGCTTCTGCCAGAAAACGCGCCTTAGCGATAAATTTCCCACCAGCGATATCAAGTTCAATCGTACATTTTCGAAATACTGCATCAGGAAAAAACTGCATCAGGTATTGCCGCGCAATTAAGCTATAAATATGGCTTTCATTTTCTGTTAAATTGATCTGGCTACTACGTGCAGTAGGAATAATAGCATGGTGAGCATCAACCTTCTTATCATCCCAACAGCGGTTTTTTTGCTCTGTATCTAAAGCATCTTGCGGAAGTAAATGGGCAGCATGAACCGAAATGGCATTCAAAACCGCATGACGCCCAACAAAATGTTCTTCCGGCAGATAACGGCAGTCAGAGCGTGGATAAGTGATCAATTTATGGGTTTCATAAAGCCGCTGACAAACATCAAGTACATCCTGAGCGCTTAAACCAAAACGCCTGGCCGCTTCAATCTGCAAAGATGAAAGGGAAAAAGGCAATGGTGCCGTTTCTGATTCACGCTTATCCTGATAGGCAGTGACATGGGCAGGTTGTCCAGTAATACGCGCAACAACATGCTCAGCTAACGGCCGGTGAATAATCCTCCCTTCTTCATCCTGAAAATCAATACAAGATTCACTGGGTTGCCATAAAGCCGTAAACCGCTCTTCATTGGGTGTAACAACATGTGCCTTGACTTCAAAGAAATCTTTCGGCACGAAATGTTCTATCTCTTCATCGCGGCGTACAACCAAACCTAAGATAGGAGTCTGGACACGCCCAACCGATAATACTCCCTGATAACCTGCATTTTTGCCTAATAAGGTATAAGCACGGGTCATGTTGATGCCATAAAGCCAGTCCGCTCTGGCTCTGGCGAGCGCAGAAACACATAAGGGGATAAACTCCCGATTGTTCCTTAGCCGTTCAATCGCTTTTGCGACCGCCTGAGGATTTAAGTCATTAATTAGGCATCGCTGGACGTTGTGTTTTTTATCCGTATCCAGATCTAAAAAATCCAGCACTTCATCCACTAGCAACTGACCTTCACGATCAGGGTCACCTGCATGGATTATTTCGTTCGCTCTTTCCAACAGGGATTTAATTGTATTGAGCTGTTTAGCCACGGCTGCCCGTGGCTTTAACTGCCATTTTTCAGGAATGATCGGTAAATCAGCCAATACCCAACGCGCGTAACGGCTATCGTAGGCATCGGGTTCAGCTTGTTCCAATAGATGACCAACACACCAAGTCACAAACTGGTTATTACCGCATTCAATAAACCCATCCCCACGTCGATGGGGTTTTGGTAAAACATCCGCAATAGCTCTCGCGAGGCTGGGTTTCTCCGCAATAAAAAGACGCATAGAATTATTCAAGAACTTCAATGAGTGCTCTGTCTGAGCTTGGCTCAGTCAGTTCACCAATAGCAAAAAAATCAATGTCGTGGCTTCGTGCAACGGCTTTCGCCTCTTCCACAGCATCCGGCAAAATTGCCAGCAAGAAACCACCCGAAGTTTGTGGGTCACACAGGAGATGGCGTTGAGTCCCCGCTTTATTTAACTGGCACATAGTTTCTTTCGCAATACCTTGGTGTTCAGGTTGAAGCAACCCTCTCTTTTCAGCCGTAGTCAATACGCCAACGCCTAAAGGTTAGGTCAGGAACATTGGACGCACCAATTAAGAAGTCACGGGCAAATTAGAAATAACTGACAAAATTCGTTAAATCTGGTGTTGCGACTTTTGCCGGTGCCCTTAGTTCTGGGGTTCCTAAATAAAGGAATCCAACAATCTTGTCATTTTCCTCACATCCCAAACCAGCCCTGACAATTGGATCTTCTGTCCATGAGCCTGAACGCCATATACCACCAAAACCTTGCGCGACTGCGGCCATTTGCATTGCGTGAACAGCACACCCCGCAGCAACGATTTGTTCCCATGCCGGAACTTTTGCATGTTCAACTACCTTGGCGATGATTGTAATAATCATTGGTGCTCGGTAAGGGGCATTTTTTGCTTTCTCCTCAACTTCCCTTCCCAGTCCGCCTTCCATTGCTGCTTTTTCAAGGAGATGACTGAACTTATTCATGCCTTCTCCCTGCATCACAATAAAATGCCAAGGACGCAAAGCCCCGTGGTCAGGAGCCCTCATCCCTGCGGCTAAAATATGTTGCAATTCATTTCCTTCTGGGGCGGGGGTTGTTAAACGTGAAACTGAACGACGATTTAACAAAAGTTCCAAAGCATTCATTAT
This sequence comes from Xenorhabdus ishibashii, assembly GCF_002632755.1. Taxonomy (NCBI): domain Bacteria; kingdom Pseudomonadati; phylum Pseudomonadota; class Gammaproteobacteria; order Enterobacterales; family Morganellaceae; genus Xenorhabdus; species Xenorhabdus ishibashii. Next base: position 334,048 of record NZ_NJAK01000002.1, read on the forward strand.
TTTCTCCTAAATAAGATAATCTGTGATAAACCAACATTCTCTGTTTATTCGTTAATGAATGAAAGTACATAAACTGTTTTTTCAATCAATAATATGATTTCCTGCTGACATTTCTCCGCAGGCTGATTAGGATAACTTCATTTGATACCATAACCGGAGACAATATGCGCAAATTATGGCACTTCACGGCAGCATTATTTAAATGGAGTTGGAAGCTCCTAAATTTTGTACGCCAATTTATTTCCAATCTTATTTTTATTCTATTGATTGTTGTTGTCGTTGTTGGGGTCATCGTTTACCAACAACAATCCAAACTTGACGATAACTCTCACGGTGCATTGTATGTCAACCTATCTGGTATTGTTCTTGATCGCGTAACTGATCGCAGTCCATTTGAACAATTTGCAAAAGATCTTCTGGGGCCACCCAATAGCAATTACAAAGAAACCTCTGTGTTTGACGTTGTTGACAACATCCGCCGCGCAAAAAACGATCCCAAAATTACAGGTATGGTATTAAAGCTAAAAGATTTTATCGGCGCAGACCAGACTTCTATGAGGTATATTGGCAAAGCTATTAATGAATTTAAAGCAGCAGGCAAACCTGTTTTTGCGATTGGTGACTCTTACAGCCAATCACAATATCTTTTAGCCAGCTATGCCGATGAAATATATTTATCTCCACTCGGCTCTGTTGAGATCCGTGGTTTCTCCACCAACCATTTATACTATAAATCCTTGTTGGATACGTTGAAAGTATCCACCCATATTTTCCGTATAGGAACCTATAAATCAGCAGTTGAACCCATGTTACGTAACGATATGTCAAAAGAGGCTCGTGAAGCTGACAGCCTCTGGCTCAACGAATTATGGGGCAATTACTTAAATACCATTGCGGTTAACCGACATATCCCTGCCGATCAGATCTCTCCTGGAGCAGCAAATTTCATCGAAAAATTCCGTAAAGCTGGCGGAGACGCTTCACTATATGCATACCAAAACAAACTGGTGGACTATATTGAGCCACGCAGTGCCGTTGAAAAGAAAATGAAGGAGAAATTCGGTTGGAATAAAGAACAAAAACATTTCAATTACATCAGTATCTATGATTACATTGACCAAAAACCAATAAAAAATACAGACAATAAAGGCAACATTGCTGTCATTGTTGCTGAAGGGGCAATCTTAGAAGGCAAACAATCACCCGGTATTGTTGGAAGTGACACCATTGTTGAACAACTACGTGCAGCACACCAGAACTCCAACATAAAAGCGATCGTCTTACGAGTAAACAGCCCAGGTGGCAGTATCAGTGCGTCTGAAATTATTCGCAATGAGTTGGCAGCTATCCGAGATGATAAAACAGGAAATGCGAAACCCATCGTAGTTTCAATGGGTGGATTGACTGCTTCAGGGGGTTACTGGATATCCACCCCAGCTAACTATATTATTGCTGATCCTGTTACATTAACAGGCTCGATTGGTGTTTTTGGTGTCATGCAAACTTTTGAAAAGAGCCTCAATTACGTTGGCGTGAATACCGACGGTATTTCAACAACTCCATTAGCCGATATTTCTGCCACCAAAGGCATCAACCAGACATTCTCAGATGTAATACAGTTATCTATTGAGAATGGCTATAATAAGTTTATCGGGTTAGTTGCAATTGCCCGTAATAAATCTCTGGATGAAATCGATAATATCGCTCAGGGGCGTGTTTGGAGTGGCATTGATGCCAAAAAACATGGTTTAGTCGACCAACTGGGTGATTTTGATGATGCCGTTAAAAAAGCCGCTGAACTGGCAAAAGTCAAAAATGTCTCATTGGACTGGATGCAACCTGAACTTTCATTCTCAGAAAAATTCATGTTGGGACTGACTTCATCAGCGCAAGCACTTCTACCAAATACTTTGCAGTCAATGTTGCCGGCTCCACTTGCCGAAGTCGCTCAAGATGTGAAAAAACAAGCTGTATTTTATAACAATATGAAAGATCCGCAGAATATCTACACATTCTGTTTGAATTGTGTCGATATTCGTTAAAATAACTGACTAAGGTTCCAACAAATTTAAAGCCTGATTCCACCATCAGGCTTTTTTTATTCTTGATACTCCCTATAATCCGGCTAAATGTTTTTATTGAGGCGTTACCATGCAGAAGAAATCGATCTACGTTGTTTACACTGGCGGTACTATTGGGATGCAACATTCTCCCAATGGATACATTCCCGTTTCCGGTCATTTACAACAACAACTCGCCAAAATGCCAGAATTTCACCGTCCAGAAATGCCAACATTCACAATTCGTGAACACCAACCTCTGATTGATTCTTCTGATATGAGTCCTGACGACTGGAGCATTATCGCAAATGATATCTACCAGAATTATCATGACTATGATGGTTTTGTGATTCTGCACGGTACAGATACCATGGCTTTCACTGCGTCAGCACTCGCCTTCATGTTCGAGAACCTTAATAAACCTATTATTGTGACAGGGTCACAAATTCCTCTGGAAGCATTGCGTTCCGATGGACAAACCAATCTCCTTAATGCTTTGTATCTTGCAGCAAATTACCCTATTAACGAAGTCAGTTTGTTTTTTAACAATAAGTTATTTCGTGGAAATAGAACAATTAAGGCTCATGCAGATGGCTTTGATGCTTTTTCATCCCCTAACTGCTCACCACTGATGGAAGCTGGGATAAATATCCGTACCTTCAAAACAACCCCCATACCTGTTAGTCACGGAGAGTTTGGTGTGAACTCAATCACATCACAACCGATTGGTGTTGTGACCATCTATCCGGGATTATCCGATCAGGTGGTAGAAAATATTCTGATGCAACCCGTCAAGGCGTTAATTTTGCGTTCATACGGTGTTGGCAATGCTCCGCAACGAGCTGATTTGTTACAAACGTTAAAGAAAGCAACTGAGCGAGGTATTATTGTGGTCAATTTGACACAATGTATTTCTGGCCGAGTCAATATGGAAGGCTATGCGACTGGTCATTCTCTGGCAGCATCAGGTGTTATCAGTGGTTATGACATGACTTTCGAAGCAACTTTAACGAAATTGCACTATTTATTGAGCCAATCATATACACCAGAAGAGATCCGCTACCTGATGCAACAAAATCTGCGGGGAGAATTGAGCTATTCCGATGAATAATAGATAGGTGAGTCGAGAATATGATGAAAACAGCATTATTACTTATTGATCTACAAAATGACTTTTGTACTGGGGGAGCACTGGCTGTCAAAGAGAGTGATACAGTGATTGAGGTAGCAAATAACGTTATTGCACGATGTCAGGAAAACAATATCACGGTTATCGCCACTCAAGATTGGCACCCAGCCAACCATATGAGCTTTGCAGAAAACTCAGGACAAAAAGTAGGTGAATTAGGGAAACTCAATGGTATTCCTCAAGTATGGTGGCCGAACCACTGTATACAAGGAGAGTTTGGTGCAGAGTTACATCCTTTGTTAAATCAATCTGCTATTCAAGAAATTTTCCGAAAAGGGGAAAATCCTCAAATAGATAGCTATAGTGCATTCTTTGATAATGACCATAAAAGTAAAACCCGTCTGGATACATGGCTGATAGCGCAGAATATACAACGCCTGTTTGTTATGGGTATCGCCACTGATTACTGCGTAAAATTTACTGTACTTGATGCCCTGGCATTAGGTTATGAAACCTATGTCATTATTGATGGCTGTCGCGGTGTTAATATCCAAAAAGATGACAGCCAACAAGCATTTGAAGAAATGGACAGAAAAGGGGCTAAGTTAGTTTCACAAAGTGAAATGATATCCATTTTATAACCCGATCCAAATCATCAATGCAGTAGCCATAACCATTTATAAAATTAATTGACAATTCTAATTAATGTAACTAATGATAACCTTGTCTTTCAGACATAGGACGAGGTTATCAATTCATGCCATTTCAATCTTCCGACTGGGGTTTTAATTTTGCAACCATTTCGGACTGAAATAGAGCCTTTAACTCCTGTTTACTTTTTATAGCAATTTGGCCGTCGGTGCCAATCGTCATATGTTCAGGATCATGATTATGTTTTGCTTGCCAGAGCATCACTGCCTGTAAACTGTATTCTTTCTGTTCTGGCGTAAGTGGTACGCCATCCTGCCATTTTCCCAGTTCAACAGCCTGAACTAATCGCTGATAAATTTCAGGAGTCATGGCGGAAAGTAAATCATCCAACTTCATCGAAATTTCCTTAATGACTATATGCCCTATTTCACTCACTACATATTTTACTTGTACGGCTGTAAACCAGCATGGTTATTATTAATTAATATATTAACCTTAATAACAATTGAGAATACTCAGTTAAAAATAAGCTGAATCGTTTTTTCTTTCAATTCATCAAACCAATATTTCATTTAAATTCAGAGTATTCAGACATAATATTAGCCTTCTGTTTCTTCGCCTGTTTCTTTATCAACAAAACGTAGTGCTGCTGAATTAATACAAAAACGTTCTCCTGTCGGTTTGGGGCCATCAGGAAAGACATGCCCCAAATGTGCCTGACATTGGCTACAACGCACCTCTATTCGATGCATATTATGTGAATAATCATCAATATATGTGATGGAACCATCACTAATCGGTTGATAGAAACTTGGCCATCCACATCCAGAATCAAATTTCGTATCAGAAACAAAAAGTGGCTGGCGGCAACATAAGCAATAATAAATGCCATTTTTTTTGTTGTGTAGTAGTTTTCCTGAAAATGGCAGTTCAGTACCTGCTTCTTGCGTAACATAGCGCTGTGTTTCACTAAGCTGTTCGATAAAAAAGGAAATATTTTGACTTTTAGTCATAATGACCACCTTTTAAGGTCAATATTTTCAATAAAAGATCATCAGAAACAACATAAAATTAACAACAAAACATCAAAACGCATTCTACCCCATCTAACATAGCAATTTACTTTACTAATTGTGATAAGTCTCACATAACTAACCAATGGTAACTTTAAATATCTCCTTATACCCCGATAATGGTGTGCGTAGAGCTTGTTCCAGCCGTATAACAATCGTCTAGATAGTGATTATTAAATTGATATTTTTCAATTGTTGACACGATTCCGCTTGACGGCTGGCAAGATTTTGGTAACTTTAGAAACAACTTTTAATTCACTAAAAAATAGCTGGTGGAATACTATGACTATCAAAGTAGGTATTAACGGTTTTGGTCGTATTGGCCGTATTGTTTTCCGTGCTGCTCAGGAACGCTCAGACATTGAAATCGTTGCTATCAATGATCTGTTGGATGCAGAATACATGGCATACATGCTGAAATACGATTCAACCCACGGCCGCTTCAATGGCACTGTTGAAGTTAAAGACGGTCAGTTGGTTGTTAATGGCAAAACCATCCGTGTAACATCTGAAAGAGACCCAGCTAACCTGAAATGGAACGAAGTGGGTGTTGATGTTGTTGCAGAAGCAACAGGTATTTTCCTGACTGACGAAACTGCACGTAAGCACATCGCTGCTGGCGCGAAAAAAGTTGTCCTGACTGGTCCATCCAAAGACAATACGCCAATGTTCGTTATGGGTGTTAACCACAATACCTATGCAAACCAGGATATCGTTTCCAACGCATCCTGTACCACTAACTGTCTGGCTCCACTGGCTAAAGTTATCAATGATAAATTCGGTATTATTGAAGGTCTGATGACTACAGTTCACGCAACAACTGCTACCCAGAAAACTGTTGATGGCCCTTCAGCCAAAGACTGGCGTGGTGGCCGTGGTGCAGCACAGAACATCATCCCGTCTTCCACTGGCGCAGCAAAAGCAGTAGGCAAAGTTATCCCAGAACTGAACGGCAAACTGACTGGTATGTCTTTCCGTGTTCCTACTCCTAACGTATCTGTTGTGGATCTGACTGTACGTCTGGCTAAACCAGCAACTTATGCAGAAATCTGTGATGCAATTAAAGCAGCAGCAGAAGGCGAGCTGAAAGGTATTCTGGGATATACTGAAGATGACGTGGTTTCAACTGATTTCAACGGCGAAAAACTGACTTCTGTATTTGATGCAAAAGCAGGTATTGCATTGAACGACAACTTTGTAAAACTGGTTTCTTGGTATGACAACGAAACTGGTTATTCCAATAAAGTCCTGGATCTGATCGCTCACATCTCCAAATAATTGAGCTTTTATCCATTTTCAAAAGTCATCTGTTTACAGATGGCTTTTATGTTTATATAACTAAAATATTAAGATATTGTTGTCTTTGGTTCAGCTACCAATTTGGGCTTACATAAGGTCATGACAGATGCTTGATAAAATTTTCTCATTGCCGATTGTAGAACAACTCTCTCCTTATATCAGCCAGCGAAACATTGATGGTTTTCCATTAATCGTTGTTTCCCACCCTAAAGCTCGCGGGGTAATCAGTATTCAAGGCGCACACCTGATTACCTGGCAACCCAATAACGAAAAACCAGTATTATGGGTAAGTGATAGCACGCTTTTCAGTACAGGTACTGCTATTCGTGGTGGTATTCCCATCTGTTGGCCTTGGTTCGGTTCGTTTGCAGCTCCCAGCCATGGATTTGCGCGAATATTACCTTGGGAGCTCAAAGCTCATGATGAGAATGAAAATGGCGTTATTTTGACGTTCACATTACAGGATAACGCATATACCCGTAAGTTATGGCCACATGAATTCACGCTGATTGCCCGCTTTAAATTAGGGGAAACTTGCGAAATAGAGTTAGAATCCCACGGTGAATATCAAGCCACTTGTGCCCTTCATTCTTACTTCAATGTCAGCGACATCAATCAAATTCGAGTTAGTGGGCTTGGTTCTCATTTTATTGATACCCTCACCGATAACGAACAGTCTATTGATGAAGATTTAGTTTTCCACGGGAGAACAGACCGCATTTATACAGAGCCAGACGATTTTAGCCTGCTCAGAGACCCGCTATGGAAACGAACAATTGAAATACATCATTATCACCATAGTGATGTAGTATGTTGGAATCCAGGTGCTGCACTTGCCAGTAGTATGAAAGATATGAGTAAAGAGGGTTATAAGAATATGGCTTGCATCGAAACCGCACGGATAAATAACCCATTGCAGCCTAAGAATGGCAACCCTGACAGACTTTCTATTGTTATCCGTTGTCGTAAGTTCTCAGATAACAATTAACCAGGTAGAACACATAGAACAGGCACTTATTCCAAAACCAAGGATAAAATGCCTGAATTCTTAAAGGCAGAGAGGATTAACCCACCATGACAGGAACACGCTTCGCTAAAGCACAAAAAAGCTCGTAACCAATGGTTCCGGCTGATCCTGCTACTTCATCTACGGGTAGATTTTCTCCCCACAACTCGACAATACTACCTATATTTGCCTGAGGGCATGGCGTCAAATCAACTGTCATCATATCCATTGATATGGCACCCAATAACTGGGTACGAATACCATCAACCATAACAGGGGTTCCCGTTGGCGCATGCCGAGGATATCCATCCGCATAGCCACAAGCGACTGTACCGACACGCATGGGTTGCGGGGTCGTATAGCGGCTGCTATAACCAATTTTTTCTCCCTTGGGAAGTTCATGTACTGCGATGATTTCACTTTGTAGTGTCATGGCGGGTTTCAACCCAATATTGGCAATGTCATGCCACTTTCCACTCGGAGACGCGCCATAAAGAATAATACCTGGCCGTACCCAATCTCGATGTGTTTTCGGATGCCACAAAACAGCACCAGAATTCGCCAGACAATGAGGAAGTGAATTCATTTGCAGACGCTCAACAACTGCGAATTGTTCATCAATACCAACTTCATTATCTGAATTGGCAAAATGGGTCATTAAAGTCACTGACTTAATATTTTTAATCCGGTTCACTATTGAAACTATCTGTGAGTACTCTTTTGGAGTGAATCCTAATCGATTCATACCACTATTAAGTTTCAAATAGATATCAATGGGATTGTCCAATTTAGCTTTTTCTATCTCATCAAGCTGCCAATAACTATGCACGACAGTTGTCAGACGGTATTTATTGATAATCTGTAAATCCGCGGGCTTGAAAAAACCCTCCAATAGCAAGATTGGCCTTTGCCATCCCTGCTCCCTTAAATAAATAGCTTCATTCATGTCAAGCAGTGCAAATCCATCTGTCTGCATGAGTGATTGCCATATTCTGTCCAATCCATGCCCATACGCATCCGCTTTTACTACCGACCAAATTTTACTGTTATTCACTTTTTGACGAATAACCGACAAATTATGGCGAAATGCATCGAGATGGATCGTTGCCAAAATAGGACGTGGCATGACGACCCCTTCTTATAGTTTATTAGTTTATGCCGTATGTAAATGAGGATTTATTGGAAACACTTTTATATTAAAACCATCGATGTATCTGAATACAGAGAGATCATCTGCCGCGATATCCGGTTTTTTGCCAGAAATTAAATCAGCCAATAACTTCCCTGAACCACAGGCCATCGTCCAACCTAGTGTTCCATGTCCCGTATTTAGATAAAGATTGGTATATTTGGTTGCCCCCACAATAGGAGTACCATCCGGAGTCATAGGCCGCAAACCAGTCCAGAATGAGGCCTCTGCAATATTACCACCATTGTGGTATAAATCCTGTACAACCATTTTTAACGTTTCACAACGATTCTGGGGCACATTCAAATTAAATCCAACCACTTCCGCCATACCACCAACGCGAATACGATTATCAAAACGCGTAATGGCAATCTTGTAAGTTTCATCCAGCACAGTTGAGACCGGTGCTTTTGATTCGTCCATGATAGGCATCGTTAACGAATATCCTTTCATCGGATAAACCGGAATTTTAACCAGTTCTTTTAAGATTTCAGTGGAATAAGATCCCATCGCGACCACATAGTGATCCGCCGTCATGATGCCATCATCACATTGAATACCTGTGACTCTATTCCCATCCACCAAGATCCGTTTAACTTGCTTGTTGAATACAAACTGCACACCAATATCTTCTGCCATTTTAGCCAGCGCTTTGGTAAAAAGCTGACAATCACCTGTTTCATCATTCGGTAATTGCAATCCACCTGTCAGTTTATGAGAAATATTAGCAAGCGCTGGCTCTACAGCAGCCAACTGTTCGGCAGTCAATAACTGATAAGATACCCCTTCTTGTTCTAACACTTCGATATCATTAGCAGCATTATCGAATTGCTTGGTAGTTCTGAACAATTGCAGGGTTCCCCCCTGACGCCCTTCATATTGGATCCCCGTATCGGCCCTTAATTGTTTAATACAGTCCCTGCTATATTCTGCCAAACGTACCATTCTGCTTTTATTCATCGCGTAATGGCTGGCATCACAATTACGCAGCATTTGCCACATCCAGCGTAACTGAAACAAAGAGCCATCAGGGCGAATAGCCAAAGGTGCGTGACGTTGAAATATCCACTTTATTGCTTTTAGTGGGATCCCTGGGGCTCCCCAAGGAGTTGCATATCCTGGTGAGATTTGACCGGCATTAGCGGCACTAGTTTCTTCAGCAGCACTATTCTGGCGATCAATTACGGTAACTTCATGGCCTGCTTGAGCAAGATACCATGCGCTGGTTACGCCAATAACACCGCTGCCTAAAATAAGGACCTTCATTTTACCCCCTACTGGCAAGTGATATTTGCAAGCATAATATGCTAAATATAAAAAGCCAATACAGAATAATAGGCTACGAAACAATTAATTAACTTTTAGGATTTAAGTCACACTTTCATTACAAAATAGAAAAAAACACTTCTTCAATAAACATTACCCACCAGATAAAACAAAGTTAAATCAATAAGTTAAACAATGCAAACACTATTTATTTCTCTAATTTCTATTTATTAAAGTGGTTTTTATGGCAAAAAGAAACATCGAATTCACAAAAGCAAAATTTTAAAAAAAACCACATAAATGTAAATTTTCAGGATTTTATCTAATCCCATTATTGATTAAGTAGAATAATAATTTAAAAAATTGCACTACGCAGTTGGGAGTGTTTCTAAATAACACATATGTGTTAAGTGATGATTAAAGAAATACCCCAGAAATATAGGTAACTCCGTATCACACAATTGCACATTATATGATCGAACCATAATATAACTACATAACTGGGGTAAATAAATGTAACCAATAGAGAGGCAAACAAAAAACGAAGAGTTTAACCAACTTAAGACGTGCTTCTGTTAATGAGTTGATCTTTCCGTCAATTCATTGATCATAATACTTTGCATATTATGCCAGATAATACCACTCTCTTTACCATAATTACGCACACAGTCTATGATCTTGTCATAGGCTTTTTCCCGACATAGTGAACTTAATTGCTGGTAGAAATTCAACGCCAAATTACGTGCTTCAGGACTGGAGAAATAATAACGGCCAACACGGGTATACAGCCCTTTCAGTCCATTAATAATCAAACCATAAATTGGGTTCCCTGACGCAAAAGCCAGACCACGGAAAATATCATAATCCACAGAGCTGAAAGCTTCAGCGGTATCTTCCACACTTTCTTTTTCTGCCAGAATTTCCAATGATTTTTCAGGGTTGTTCCTAAATGCGGTACGGATAAAAATGGCGGCGATATTGGTTCTCACTGCCAATAAGTTATCAATCAACTGAGGAACACGATCATGATCAAGACGCGCCAAAGTTTCCAGAATATTAAGACCGGATGTTTCCCAAAAATTATTAACCTTAGTTGGTTTTCCATGCTGGATAGTCAACCAACCATCACGGGCAAGGCGCTGCAACACTTCACGCAAGGTCGTACGGGTGACACCGATCAATTCAGATAATTCACGTTCTGCTGGCAGTATGGAGCCGGGTGGAAAGCGATTATTCCAAATACTTTCAATGATATACTCTTCCGCGAAACTCGCAGGACTTTGAGCCTTAATTACCATAATTTTAATTATTCCAAAGCAGTTTTCTTGGCTAATAATAGCGATTGATCATACCAGAATGTGCTTGATCGACATAGTTACCAGGTAAATAAACAGTGAAAGAGTGAAAGGGCTCATAAAAAATGCAATCATTCATGGATTAATCATATGGGAATACCCTTAAATTGCTATCACATCGGGCATACTATACCGATTCGATATGTTTCTATAGTGGTCGTTTTGCTTTATAGCCACTTAGATTTTTCCACGTATCCACAAAAGAGGAATGTTAATAATAATGGAAATCAGTATCCAACGTGCAGTGATGAAAAACTTTCTCGGCAATTCGCCGGATTGGTACAAACTAGCTATCATTGTTTTTTTGATTATCAACCCACTGGTCTATTTCTTTGTCAGCCCCTTTGTTGCTGGCTGGATGCTTGTTGTTGAGTTTATCTTCACACTGGCAATGGCATTAAAATGTTATCCTCTGCAACCAGGAGGGTTACTCGCTATTGAAGCAATCATCATTGGGATGACTTCACCAAAACAAATAGGTCATGAGATAGCCAACAATCTGGAAGTCATTTTATTGCTGATTTTCATGGTTGCGGGCATTTACTTTATGAAACAATTGCTGCTGTTTGTTTTCACAAAGCTGCTGTTAAGTATCCGCTCCAAGAAAATGCTGGCACTGGCATTCTGTCTGGCAAGTGCTTTCTTATCCGCTTTTCTTGATGCCCTGACCGTAATTGCCGTTGTTATCAGTGTATCAATCGGGTTTTACGCCATCTATCACCAATTCCTTTCCCATAGTGGCAATTCAGAACTCAGTGATGATAAATACATTGACAATGAGGATAAAAGACTGGCGCTGGAACAGTTCAGGGCATTTTTGCGCAGTCTGGTGATGCATGCGGGGGTTGGTACTGCACTGGGCGGTGTGATGACTATGGTCGGTGAACCCCAAAACCTGATTATTGCCAAACATGTCGGCTGGGATTTTGCCACATTTTTTATTCGTATGTCGCCAGTCACCATTCCTGTATTTATTTGTGGCTTGTTGATCTGCTTACTGGTTGAACATTTTAAACTGTTCGGTTACGGTGCTGAGCTGCCTGAGCGTGTTCGCTCTGTTTTGGAAGATTATGACCAAAAAACCAGTGAGAAGCGCACCCGTCAAGAAAAAGCTCAGCTTGTTGTTCAGGCATTGATCGGTATTTGGCTGATTGTAGCGCTGGCTTTTCATTTGGCTGAAGTAGGTTTGATTGGCCTATCAGTCATTATCTTAGCGACCGCATTCTGTGGCATTACCGAAGAACACGCGTTAGGCAAAGCCTTTGAGGAAGCCTTACCGTTTACTGCACTGTTAACTGTATTCTTTTCTGTGGTTGCAGTCATTGTTGACCAACAACTGTTTACGCCATTTATTCAATTTGTCTTACAGTCTTCACCCGCTTCACAACTTTCCTTATTCTATTTGTTTAACGGATTACTCTCTGCGGTTTCTGATAACGTTTTCGTCGGTACGGTTTACATTAATGAAGCATTGCTCGCCCTGAAAAGCGGTTTGATTTCACAGCAACAATATGAATATTTGGCCGTTGCCATCAATACCGGGACTAACTTACCATCCGTGGCAACACCTAACGGACAAGCCGCTTTTCTGTTCCTGCTGACTTCGGCCTTGTCCCCGTTGATCCGTCTCTCTTATGGTCGCATGGTAATAATGGCCTTGCCTTATACCATTGTGATGACACTAGTAGGTCTGTTGTGTGTTGAATTCTGGTTAGTGCCTGCCACTGAATATCTCATCAAATTTGGTTTGCTCACTCCACTATAATTAGAGACCGAATTTATCGTTATATCCTGCCGGAAAGTGTGATTTTGCACACTCTCCGGCTTTTTCGTTAATCACTTGCCTGAAAAAATAGCTCAGTTGATTTTAATTTTATTTTTTTATGGCTGATGAAACGGCACAATAGCCTAATTATTTATATTGAAAAGGTGGGAAGAAAAGAAAATGTTTCAATTTTTAAAACAGAGTTCCCAAGGGCGAGGTGCATGGTTATTGATGGCGTTAACCGCTCTTATCCTGGAAGCCGTAGCGCTCTATTTTCAACATATGATGCAGTTGCAGCCTTGCGTAATGTGCATTTATGAGCGTGTTGCGTTGCTTGGTATTTTAGGGGCTGCGCTGCTTGGTGCAATCGCACCTAAAACGCCTTTACGCTGGTTAACTATATTGCTGTGGATTTATAGCGCATGGCAAGGATTACAACTGGCATGGGATCACACCATGATGCAGTTATACCCTTCTCCATTTAATACTTGCGAGTTCTTTGTCCAATTCCCATCTTGGCTACCGTTGAATGATTGGCTGCCTTCCATGTTTCAGGCATTTGGGGATTGTTCGATGAAACAGTGGGAATTTTTAACGCTGGACATGCCGCAATGGTTGATTGGCATTTTTGCCGCTTATCTGTTGGTAGGTATATTGGTGCTTGTGAGTCAGTTTTTTCGGGCTCAAGGTAGACCTTAAAAATAAGCAATTGACCAAAAGGGGTCTTGTTAAGGAGATCCCAGTACTTTAGCTGGGATCTTTTCAACATTATGACAACATCAAACTTTTTCTAAAATCTTTTATGTTGAAGATAATTTATCAAACAAATAACACCGCTTAGGAATTACAAACCATCCTTGAAGGTTATTTACCTTCCAAGTCTTTTGATCTATGAAATATGATCAAGAGACAGGCCAAGGCGAGGTTTATAGTTAATTTCTCTTATGTTCTTATGACAATATAATGCCAATCGTCAATGTTACGGTAATCCAAACCCCTACAAACGTTACATAGCTCATCAATCTGTTCTTCATTTTACTTTCCCTCATTACCAAACAAACATCCATAGCTGCACGGTAGTGGCCCTGACTGTTCTGACATAAAAAATATAAACAGCATTTAATATATATTTGGTATGCAGCATAAGTTCCATTCTAATATTTATTACAATGGGTATTAAATTAGACAGGTTGTTATAGTAATAAGACAATGCTTAGGTAATAAAACTGACCAGAATAAGAGAGTTAACTCATAAAAAACCACAACGTGAGATGTCTTAACGAATTATTCACCTGAACCGGATTCAGTATGTGGTTTTTCGGGATATAACGATGCACTCCAGTTACTGTAAGTACAAACAAATATCGAAGGATCTTTGTTTGAAAATGGCGTAGCCATAGATTTGATTTTTTCCGCCAACTGCACGGATTCCATCGTCGAATTACCAATATAAGTTCCACCAGGCAAGCGATGCCATTTCCCATTAGGAAAACGGATAGATTGGCTGAATTGATTCGCCGTCATCCTTTTATGTAATTTTTCATAACCCTCAATACCCGTGCCATAAAGCTCTACACGAATCAAATAACTTGCCATTTCTCTTTCCTTGTTTTCAACTTTTGACCAGACAAGTTATCAGTTTTTCTTTACTGTTTAAAGTCGGAAAAACGGGAGAAAAATCCGATATTAATGCCAATTCCGGTCCTTACATTATATGTATTTGATATAAAATCCCTTGTTTGTGATTAAGGATGGCCGTTGTTATCAAATTTCCAGATAACTTACGGGTTCATCATGCCAAAATAACAATGAGTTGGTTGGAAAATCACCAGATCCGGATTGCGGTGTTTTAGGAAGCGCCAGAGAAGAAAGGCGCATGTTACCCGTTTTTTCCACCATCCTAAAATTCGTTATGCGGCATGATAAAAATATAGATATTTAAGCACTGGGTTAATAAGCCCATTGTTCTGCGTGAGTTTGAAACATTTTACTGTACCTCAACTAAAACGTTATGCCACATACGAAATTTCTATTGACTTTCCGCGGTGATATTTTCTTTCAGTAATATGTGACTCACGGCATATCTTGCCTGCCATGCTTTAGGGTTGATTAAATAATGTTGCCGGAAACGTTTCGAAAAATGGCTTGGGCTGGAATAACCCACTGCGGCAGCAACCTCAATCACACTCATCCCTTTCTTCAATAAGTCTTCCGCTGTGGTCATCCGAACGTTTTCCAGATATTGATGGAAAGTCCGGAAAACAACCGCACGGAATCCCTCTTTTAATTTCCGCTCATTCAAACCCACTGCTCTTGATAACGATTTGATTGTCCAAGGGTAATGATAATCGTTATTAATTATTTTTATCGCATTGTAAACAGCACGCCGCTGCAATCCGCTAATTACATTATATTGGCAATCATAAATTTGAGCGGTCACACAAGCGAGTATTTCTAACGCTTTTGCCTTTAAATAGACCTTTCTGACACTGCCATTTAACTGACATTCTTCTATCTGATTCACTATCTGCATAAAAGGTGGATAGATAGGGCAAGCCATCATCAAGGCATCGCTATAACTCGCATTTTTTTCAAAACCAGCCGTTAATTTGGTAAAAGATGGCAACTCCTGAGCTTCAATTTCGTTCAGGGAAAAACGGATATCGAGAATACGCCAGGTTCCGCAACCAAAGAAATTCATACCACGCGTCATTGTAGGCGAATAGAAAAATACCATCGTTCCCGGATTAATCTCTAAAACCTCGCCATTCTCAATTGCCATTTTTCCCTTCCCACTGAGAACAAAAGCTATTGACACTGTTGGCGGCCCTTCACAATATTCAGTAAAATCTTTACTTAGCTCAAGATAGATGCGGTTGATGTGAATTCCATCAGATAGTTCCTCTGTTAGCAATGAAGGAGTTGTATTCTTTTCCTCTACTGATGAACGCATGTTATTGCAATGGCCCGCAGCGAAAATCCCCAATGTCTCGCTATAGATCGTCTTCATGAAATCCCCTGTAAAATTAGCCTCAGACACCAACCATTTCAAAAATACGATTTCCACAATAAAAACAGTATGTTGTGCAATTTAAATAAATTATTCTTTTATTTTATATATTTATATACAAATGTGAATATCACGCAATTTATCATTAATGAGAATCATTATCAATAGTACGTATCGCGCTACTTTTGTCCCTATCCCGTTAGCTCTTCTTTTCTATTCCAGTTAATTTCACCAAATATGTTTTCGGGTTTACCACGCTTACTTGGTTTACCACATTCGATCTTTTTAAAACATGATTTGAAAAGGCATAAAGAGCACTTATGAAAAAAAAATATGCTAAAGCGTCTGTCTTATGTTGTCTGATTTCACCTGTTGTGGCTTGGGCAGAGCATTCACCTGAAGCCGAAGCCACAGAAGATGTTTTGATTGTGACGGCTAACAAACGGGCAGAAGCATTAACTAAAGTTAATGGCAGCATTTTGGTAAAAACTGGCGAGGAACTTGAGCAAGCGGGTATCACTCAGGTACAGGATCTTGAGCGGGCTTTCCCTGGTTTACAAATCCGCTCTCGCGGTAACCGAACCTATTCGGCAACCACAATTCGGGGTATCAGTTCACCCGATTATTATTCACCTTCTATTCGTATTTATGTTGATGGTGTTCCTCAGGATCACCAGTTTCTGACACAAGAGTTAATCAATGTAGAACGGGTAGAATTATTACGTGGTCCCCAAGGCACTTTATATGGCGGGAACGCTCAAGCGGGTGTTATCAATATTATTACCCGTTCGCCAAAAGAAGGTCCTTTGCTTAGCCTTTCTGGCAATTATTCTAAGTTGAAACAAGGGGGTTCCTTCAGCGGATCAATACCTCTTATTGAAGACATGCTTTATGGCAGTATGAGCCTACGCTGGGTAAAAGAATCAGGACAAATTGATGCACCAAATCGTGGTGATAAAAATATTGACTCCAGCAAGACCTGGCTCGGTAAAGGGAAACTGACGTTTGCGCCAGAAAATTCCCCTTTCAGCGCTGAACTTAGCTTTGCTCATGAAGATCTCAATTCACATGAAGAGCTGTATTTAACCGACGAACAGTTCCGCCGGAAAGAATATGATGGCCCTACCCCTGATTTAACACGGCGCGTCAACAGCTATGCACTCAAAGCGGAATATGATTTTGGCAACAACGTATTAACCAGTGTCACCGCCTATCAGGATCGCGATATTTTCCGCAATTTCATCGGGGGTAAATGGAAAGAAAAACACCACGCCACAACCCAAGAGCTACGTTTAAATTCCAGCTACTCAAATGGAATTAGCAGTGTTCTGGGTGGCTGGTTCTCAGATGAAACTAGCAGACACTATACCAGCTATAATGATGCACATAACAACATCAAAGGAAAGTCGCTAGCCCTGTTCGGCGAAGTTAAATTACCCATTGCATCTCAATGGGATCTTACCCTTGGCGGTCGTCTGTCACATGAGAAATCTCAGATCAATTATTCAGGATCTGACATCATGAAGATTGACGCTTTTGATAACCAGGTTTCCAACAATGAATTTATACCTAAAGCAGCTCTGGGCTGGCAACTGACACCGGACACCCGTTTCTATCTCTCTGCCACCAAAGGATACAAACCGGGCGGATTCAATAACATTGTTTCCTCCGTCAATGATAAAAAGCCTTACGATACCGAAACCTCAGACAATTATGAGTTTGGTTGGCATACCTCATTCTTTGATGACGCAGTGACATTAAACAGCGCTGTTTATTACATTCGTTCCAAAGATAAACAGATCTATGTCGGACCTATGGGTGGACAATTTATTCGTAATGCCGGAAAAGCAGAAAGTAAAGGTATTGATCTGAGCAGCCAGATTAAACCAATGCAAGGGCTTAAACTTTCTCTTGGTGGTAGCGTAGGTAAGTCAAATTTCACTGATACAACAAGCGGCGTAAATTATAAAGGCAAACGCCTGCCTTATGCACCAGATGTCATGCTTAATGCCAGTGTCGACTATCTCATTAATCAAACATTGTTACCCGGTAACCTCTATTTAAATGCCGGTACTCGCTACTATTCAAAAAGCTACTTTGATGAAGCGAATACCCTTGAACAAGGGGGATATACGCTCTATGACGCATCATTCAGTTTAGAAATGGATCATGGTGTCAATGTCAAACTTTATGGCGAAAATTTAGGTAACAAACAGTACCGTGTTTCTAGTTTCCAGATGGGAAATACGTACAGCATGATAAGTAAGGGGCTGAATGTTGGGCTGGATGTGAGCATTGCACTATGACGCACAATACTATGATGCACAATAATACCTCACATCGCCGTCACATCTCGTTGCTACTTTTGACTTTGGCTGGTGTTTACACCATCCAAAGTACCATTGGTATGTTAACGTTACAAAGCATGCCGGCATTTCTGCGCAACCACGGCGTTACCCCAGATAAGATAGGGTTACTCTATCTATTAATGTTACCTTGGGCATTAAAATTTCTCTGGGCTCCCGTTGTAGAGCGCTATCGCAAATCAGGTTCGGGGGATACTAACCCCCGTCGCATCATGCTCTGCGGCAATCTGTTAATTGCGCTGCTTTTTGGTTTAATGTCCTTAGCAAAACCTGCCGAACATATGCCGCTTATCATAGCGGCTCTGTTTCTGATTACGCTTTGTCTGACCGTGGTAGATACCACCACAGACGGCCATGCTATCGATAGGTTATCACCACAGCACCGCCCCTGGAGCAATGTCATGCAAGTTGGAGGCAGCTATCTGGGAGCCATTATTGGCAGCGGCCTGTTTTTATACCTTACTTCACTGTATGGCTGGCACATTGGTTCGGGCATGTTAGTTATAGTGATCCTATTAATGTCACTGCCTATCTTGTTCATCCGAAAAACTCAGGGACAGGAACAATCGCAAGCGCCAAAAACACCGATCACCCCCTCCCTGAAGAGCGCATTACGCCGTACTCCGGTTAAACAGGCACTGACTTTAATACTGCTATGTATGATTGGGACACGTCTGTCACTCGGCATGCTCTCCCCATTTTTAATCGATCGCGGCGTAGACTTAACCCAATTAGGCATCATTGCAGCCAGTGGTGGTGCACTGGCCGGATTATCTGGTGTCCTGCTTGGCGGCATCGTGGTACGTAAGTTAGGTGCTATCCAGACATTATTGGGGATAATGCTGCTTGAATGTCTGGTATTAGTGGGTATTTTCTGGCTTGCCCAACAACCAGAGACGCCCCTATCCCTGCTGTCAGCGGCATACGTTTTTATTACGTTAATCACCGCAGCCAAATTTGTTGCCTTATATACCCAAATGATGTCTTTAGCGGCTGGCGTACAGTCTGGGGTGGATTTTGCACTGATGCAATCCGCAGATATGAGCATTGCGATCATCTGTTCAATGCTGGGTGGATTGATTGTGACTAAAGCAAGCTATTCATCCCTTTTCGCTCTTGCATCACTCTTCACCCTCGCAGGCTTGTTCTGGACACTACGTATGCACCGCAATTTCCAAAAGGAAAGCATCTATGCTCAGTCATGATCCTTCTGTGCAGAATTCCCCAGAGCAACGTGCCGCTGACGCCGGTGTCCTTAAGACATTGTGGGATATGATGCGTCCATACCGCACGCTAAGTTACGTTGCTATCGCCCTTGCCATTATTTCTGCCGGCTTGCAAATACTGCCGGCAGCGATTGCTGGCCTCATTACCCAATCTATCCACGACGGGCAATATGGCACGTTACTGAATTACGGCATCATGTTATTAAGCTTTACCTTTGCCGCTATGCTGACTTTCAGTGGTTCAACATTTGTTGCTCATTTGATCGCTGCCGATGTTCAGGCTGATGTTCGTCGTCATATCAGTAATAAGTTGAAGTCTGTTCCCTTAGGTTTCTTTATGCAGACTGACAGCACCGAAATCAAGAAGATGATGTTAGATGACGTCGAACAGCTTGAGGATGGTATCGCCCACATTATCCCAGAAATGTCAGCAACCCTGTTTGGCCCATTGATCGCATTGGGGGTGATGCTAGCCATTGACTGGCGATTAGCATTGGCAGCTTTTGCCCCAACTTTGGGTGCCTGTTTATTATTCATCTATATTCAGATGAAAGTTCAAACCACGACTCAGCGTTTTTACGCCGCCCAAAATCATATTGCTTCGACTATGGGTGAAGTTATCAACGCCATTCCTGTGGTAAAAACCTATTCGGGCGGCAATATTGCCCTACAGCGAGCCGAAGAAGCATTTACCGCCCTGACACGTATTATCGACGTTTGGGTTGAGAAAGTGCAGGTCAAATCCAGCCGATTTTTTGTGTTATCCAGCGCTAATCTGCTGTTTGTCCTCCCTTTAGCGGTTTGGTTATTCAACCGACAAGAGATCACTTTATTTGAATTTACCTTCTTTATTTTGGCTGCGATGGCATTCGGCAATATTGCCTCATCCATGTTCTCTGTAATGACTCGCTTGCAGCAGCAAGAAGCATTAATCACACGTTATCGCTGGTTAATGAATCAACCTGAATTAGCACCCTGTACCCAAAACCAGATCCCTGTCGATAACACTGTGACTTTGCATAATGTCAGCTTTTCCTATCAAAATAAGCAAGATCAAAATACGCAGAATAATATATTGCAGAACAATGTATTAAATAACATCTCGTTTTCCGTACCTGCCGGCAGTTCACTCGCTCTGGTTGGAGCCAGCGGCTCTGGTAAATCCACGATAGCCAGCCTGATTGCTCGTCTTTGGGATCCTCAACAAGGCAAAATTACGGTTGGTGGTGTTGATATCCGCAACATGGATGAAGCCACTTTGCGTAATAACATCTCTTTTGTATTCCAGCGGGTATTTCTGTTCAACGATACGATAGCCAATAATATCCGTCTGGCTCGCCCTGATGCTTCACAAGCTGAGGTTGAAGCAGCGGCCATCGCAGCACAAGCACACCAATTTATCCAACAGTTACCACAAGGTTATAACACCGTGATTAACAACGGTATCAGCTTGTCTGTAGGCGAAAAGCAGCGTATTGCCGTTGCCGCCGCCATCCTGAAAAACACCCCCATTCTTGTATTGGATGAAGCCACCGCCTATGCCGATCCAGAATGTGAAAAAGAGATGCAACTGGCACTCAATGCACTATGCCGCACCAAGACAGGCCACAATAAGACCGTGATTGTTATTGCCCATCGCCTGCCAACTATTCGTCACCTTGATCAAATACTGGTTTTGGATAAAGGACAAATCATTGAGCAAGGAACCCATGATGAACTGATCGCACTGCAAGGCGCGTATACCAAGCAGTGGGCAGCATGGCGGGGAGAAAATACCGGAACAGGAGTGAATTATCATGGGGTTATTTAATCGTCTCCAGCAACATCTGTCCCCAAAACGACAACGGGTTTGGTTTGGTGGGTTGCTATATAAGCAACTTGATACCATTGCGATTATTGCTCAACTTGCTATCGCAGCCTGGGCTATCACTCATCTGGAAGATGCCCATCTGAAAGAAAGCGGCAACGATATGCTGTCGCTTATCACTCTGACATTATTGGTTATTTTACTGTTACTGCGGTTCACTTTTATGTCCCGCGCACTGCGTAAGCTCACTATTGCCGCTTATGACTTGGGTATAGAAATCCGGCGCGCTTTGCTACAACGGCTTGTCAGTATGTCCATAGCAACAATTCGCGGATTAAGTGCCGGAAAAATAGCCCTGACGTTATCCGAAGATGTGCAATGGCAGGAAAATCAATCAGCCTATACTACCCCACAAATCACTTGTCAGATTATGATGCTGACGCTTATCTATCTGGCTTTATTCTGGTTCGATTGGGTTGTTGCTGGCTGTGCCCTATTGGTCTTGATGGTTGGATTGTTCATTCTGGGCGCTATCCGTCAAAAACTCAATGCTATACTGCGTCGACGGGCAACGATGATGGCTGATGTATCCGAAGCGATCGTCGAATATGCACAAGGCATGGCTTTTATCCGTGCCGCGGCGGCTACTACAACGGTAGAGCAGCGTTTTGACCAAGAAATTGAACAATTACGTGTCGCATTCCGCCGTGGTGTATTCAAAAGTATACCGCTGCTGAGCCTGTTCTACATCATCATTGATACCAGCGTGGTTGTTGGCATTCTGGCCGCGGCTTTACGCTTTAATGCTGCTGTACCGGAAGCACTTACTCTCCCTGAGATGCTGATCACTATTCTGCTGTTGTTTGCCACTATTACGCATCTACGCGGGATTATTCCTTTGCTCAATGTGACTGCATTGACACAAGTCGGCGAAACACATATTGCAGAGATAGAAGCGGTGGCAACTCAGGTTTCCGGATCATTAGCCGCACCCGATAAATATGATGTTGAAGTTGACAACATCTCATTTAGCTACCCGGGTACTCACCAGCCGGCTATCCAAAATGTTTCATTTTATGCACCGCAAGGCAGTATGACCGCCATTGTGGGGCCAAGTGGCAGTGGTAAATCCACACTGGCCTATTTATTGCTTTCTTTCTATCAACTGGATCAAGGTGAAATTCGTTTGGGTGGGAACCCTATCCATCATTACCAGACTCAGGCACTGTATGACACCGTCACCATGGTGTTTCAGGAAACCGCACTATTTCAGGATACGGTCGCGAACAATCTCCGTTTGGGTGATCCGCATGCAACCCAATTAGCGCTGGAACAGGCAGCCCGCCTTGCCAATATTCACGATACAATTATGGCGCTACCGCAAGGGTACGATACACCTTTAGGTGTAGATGGCGGTACGTTGTCGGGTGGGGAGCGCCAACGGCTTGCCATTGCTCGCGCGATCCTGAAACAGTCTCCGGTTCTATTCCTGGACGAAGCAACAGCTTCACTAGACCCCGAAAATGAGCAATTGATACAAGAAGCATTTGATTCTCTCACTCAGGATAAAACCGTTTTTGTGATTGCTCATCGGCTAAGTACGATAACCCGCGCTGATCAAATATTGGTCATGGATCATGGAACCCTGCGTGATAGCGGTACACATGATGAATTACTGAAGCGTTGTCCGCTTTATCAATCCCTTTGGAAAAATCACCTTGGCTCAGAAGAGCATTGGCACTTAAATCCCAATATTCCCTCAAGTATTCATTCAAATAAGGCGTAATCCGCCATTATCTGATTTTTAGGTAACTGCCATTTTATAGGATTTAATCATGCACACGAACCTTCTCTCTCCTGATTCACTGCGCCAGTTTATTGCTGGCCTGTTTAATCAAAAAAAATTTTCGGTGGGCGATCAAGACGATTTAATTCGCAATGGACTGGATTCAATGCAAATTATGGCATTACTAAACCAATTTAGACGTCAGGGGCATCGTGTCACGCTGCGCGAGCTTTACCAAACCCCCACACTGCACGCCTGGAGCCAGCTTCTGCAACGCCATGCCCCTGTCGCTCACACTGCCGTATCCGAAGATACAACACCAAAGCCACGGATTACAGATGCTCGCCCATTTCCTTTAACGGCGGTACAACATGCTTATTTCGTCGGGCGTTCACCGGAACAAACGCTGGGAGGAGTGGGTTGTCATCTGTACCAGGAGTTTGATGGTATTGGGTTGAACCCTGAACGACTGGAAGCTGCTATTCACATGTTGATTCAGCGGCATCCGATGTTGCGGGTACGTTTTTTGCCGGATGGCCGTCAGCAAGGCATGACTAACGCTTACTGGCAAAAATTAATAGTTCACGATCTGCGTCATCAGACAATCGGTGAACAGCAGCAAGCATTGAACAACATACGTGAACAATTAAGCCATCGCGTATTGCGAGTTGAAGAAGGGGAAACGTTTGATATTCAACTTAGCCTGTTTGGCAATAATCAACATCGGCTGCATGCCAATATTGATCTGCTGATCATGGATGCCGCCAGTTTTAGCCTGTTCTTTACCGAACTGGCGGCATTAATTGCCGAACGCAGCCTGCCTGTTATTTCTTCTGACTATGATTTTTGCAGTTACCTGACACAATATCAGGCTCAGTTTGAGCAAGCCCGACAGAACGCAGAAGTCTTCTGGCGTAACCGTTTAGACACTTTGCCACCGGCTCCCCAACTTCCTTTGGCCAGAGATCCTTCCCTGATAAAAAATGTTCGTGTTGAGCGAAGGGGTTTTCGCTTATCACCTGAACATTGGGAACATTTTAAGCAACTCGCGCGGCAAAATGGCGTTACGCCAACGATGGCTCTGGCGACAGCATTTGCCGCTTTATTGTGTCGCTGGAGTAATTCAACACGCTTGCTATTCAACCTGACGCTATTTGACCGAGCGCCGCTGCACAATGCAGTTGACAACATTCTGGCTGATTTTACCAATATTCTGCTATTGGACATCCTCGGCGATAATTTACCGTTCTGCCAACTGGCTCAGAATGCACAAGCAACATTTACCGAAGCTTACGAACATCGTCATTGGTCTGGTGTGGAAGTTCTGCGTGAACTCAAGAAGCGAGGTAACCATCCGTATGGCGCACCAATTGTGTTTACCAGCAATTTAGGCCAGCCTTTATATGGCGAGAATACCCGTGATGTTCTGGGAAAACCAAGCTGGGGCATATCACAAACACCTCAGGTATGGCTGGATTTCGTTGCTTTTGAACATGAAAATACCCTAAATATTCAGTGGGATAGTAACGACAAACTTTTCCCTGACGGTTTGATGGATACTCTATTCACTGCCTATCAGAAACTGATTGAGAGCCTGACGGAAAACGCGACACAATGGCAAGAAAAGTTACCGGATCTGATGCCTGAGCCGCAATACCACCTGCGACATCAAATTAATAACACAGTTGAACCACTACCTAATGCCTTGTTACATGAAGCAGTGTTTACACAAGCAGAACGCACCCCAAATGCCGTCGCTTTAATCACTCATCATGAAGAAATAAGTTATGGCGATCTCAGTCTGGCAGCCCGTCGATTAGCCGCCGTCCTGCAAAAAATGTCGGTTATATCGGGAGACCGAGTTGCCATCAGCATGGAAAAAGGCATCGGACAGGTTATCGCTGTACTCGCTGTACTTTATGCTGGCGGTGTTTATGTTCCGGTTCCTGTGGATCAGCCATTAAACCGACGTCGGGCTATCTGTGAAAGTGCCGGAATCAATATCGTTATCATTGACCCTAAGCAGCAGAATACTTGGTCACAGGATATACATTGCATTTCCTGGCATCAGAATGAGCAGTTACTGCCTTTAACTCACATGACCAAGCGCGCGGTGACTGATCCGGCTTATATCATCTATACCTCTGGTTCAACCGGTATGCCAAAAGGTGTAGTGATTAGCCACCAGAGCGCACTGAATACCTGTCTGGATATCAATCGCCGTCATCAGGTTCAAAGCAGTGACCGATTATTGGCGCTCTCTGCCCTGCATTTTGACCTCTCCGTTTATGACATTTTTGGCCTCCTCAGTACAGGAGGGGCACTGGTACTTGTTGGCGAAACACAACGCCGCGATCCTTCAACCTGGGAAATGCTGATCGAACGCCACCATGTTACGGTGTGGAACAGCGTACCGGCACTGTTCGATATGTTACTGACCTATTGCGAAGGCATGGAAGTTGATGCGCCGAAAACGCTTCGTACCGTGATGCTGTCCGGAGACTGGATCGGCTTGTCACTGCCTGAGCGTTACCGTGCGTTCAATCCTGACGGTGTATTAAGTGCAATGGGAGGTGCTACGGAAGCGGCTATCTGGTCAAATGAATATATCGTCAAGGAAGTTGACGAGCAGTGGCGCTCTATCCCTTACGGTTACCCCCTTGCGAACCAGCGTTACCGTGTGGTAGGTGAAGATGGCCGTGATTGCCCTGACTGGGTTGTCGGTGAACTTTGGATTGGCGGAGCCGGTGTAGCACTAGGCTATTTTAATGATGAAGAGCGCACAGCAGCCCAATTTGTCGTCTATCAAGGGGAACGTTGGTATCGTACCGGTGATCTGGGTTGTTATCACCCTGAAGGCTGGCTCGAATTTATGGGGCGCCGTGATAGCCAGGTAAAAATTGGGGGCTACCGAATTGAACTAGGGGAAATTGATGCTGCCCTCAATCAAGTAACCGGTATCCGTAAAGGCGTTGCCTTAACCTGTGGTAAAAAAGAGAAATCATTGGTGGCATTCCTTGAGTTGGAAGGCGATACATTGTGCCAACGCATCAATCGCGCACCGCAATTACCCGCACACTATCGTGACCTGATCCCTGTAATGCCGCCTATCACTGATGATAGTAATGAACCTCAGGTTGCGCTGTTCCTGCTAGAACATCTGTCTCGTCATGGTATTACGTTTACTTCATCTCAGTCGCTCACCGAGTGTCTGAAACACTATCAACCCCAACCGGAATACCATGACTGGTTTGCCCGTATGCTGGCGTATCTTTGCCAATGCAATTTATTGTCTGAGCCTGCACACCATGTCTATCAGGCTGTATTGCCATCCATCCCATACAATAACGAAGCAAAATGTATTCCTGCACGCTGGCACTCTACGTTGCGTAATATTCTTACCGGACAACAGGCAGCCGTCACATTACTTGATGATCCGCAATTCGCACCGGAGCAACAACTCTTTGTACAGCCAGAAACCCAACAATGGCTGGCGGGATTGAAACAGGTCATTATTGCCCTTTCCCAACGGTTACAACGTCCCGTTACTTTGATGGAGTTCGATGCGCGTAGTGGTCTCTGTGCTCAATGGCTGGCAGAACATATTACTGACCAACATCTGTCTTATATCGGCTTTGAACGTTCTCAGGCTCTGATTAATCAGATGCAAACAAGGTTAAGTAGCTATACTCATGCGTCAGTAAAACGCTGGGCTGAGCAAATTCCTGAATCATTACAGCATCAAGCCGATATCATCCTGTTAAACAATGTATTACACCGCGAGGAAGACCCAACAAGTTGCATTAGAGCACTGCTTCCACTGGCACAACCCAGTGCGTTGGTATTGGCGATGGAGTTGCAACAAGCATCTCCTCTCTCCCTGATTACGACTGAGTTGCTCTCACCTCACGGTATTCAGCTACGCTCAGCGTCAGAGTGGCTATCTCTCCTCCCCTTGCAAACGGAAACTCCGGTTAACATCGGCAATCTGAATGTGTTGCTGATGCGAGCAAGTGACAGCGTCACCATACCTGATCGGGAAAAAATTAAATCTGCTCTGGCACAACATTTGCCAGGGTATATGATCCCACAGCGCTTATATGTTATTCCGTGCCTGCCCCTGACAGCTAACGGCAAAGTTGATCGTAAAGTGTTGTCACAATCTCTTCTCACCACAAAAACAGAAACAGCGACACCTCAGCCTGAAATGGCCTTGTTAAATACGGTGGAGCAAACCGTTGCCGATATTTGGCAACGCCTGCTCAATACAGAAAAATTGAGCCGTGACAGCGACTTTTTCCAACTTGGCGGTGACAGTCTTTTAGCTACCCGTTTAGTTGGTGAACTAACACAACAGGGCCTTAAAGGTGAACTTGGTAATCTTTTCCGTAACCCGCAATTGGCTGCGTTTGCTTCAACACTGATGTCTTTGTCTGCAACTTCATCAAAAGCCTATGCAATTTCAGAAGAGCAAGATGAATATCAGCCTTTCCCGTTAACCGAAGTGCAGCAAGCTTATCTGGTCGGACGCCATGCAGGTTTTGCCCTGAGCGGCATTGGTGCCCATTTCTTTATCGAATACCGGATAGAACAGTTAGATGTTCAGCGCCTGAATCGCGTGTTAAATCGTCTGATCCAACGTCATCCTATGCTGAGGACGGTTGTGATAAATGGGCAACAACAAATATTGCAAGATGTTCCAGTCTTCGCCGTTAAACAACACCGATTTGCTGATCTTACTGAGGCAGACACCTTACGCGAACGTCTGTCACATCAAGTGTTAGATGTCAGTTGCTGGCCGCTATTCGATTTCCAGCTTGCACAAGACAATAGCCTTGTTTCCCGACTCTTTGTCAGTCTGGATAACCTGCTATTAGACGGGTTAAGTATGCAGATATTGCTGGCTGAATTAGAACAACTCTATCTCAACGAGCAGCACACATTACCGCCACTGAACGTGACATTCAGGGATTGTGTGTTACACCAGCAACAAATGCCGGTGAACCAGAGTTCACTGCAATACTGGCAAGAACAAGTGAAAACATTGCCATTGGCTCCGCAATTACCCCTGCGTATTGCACCAGAAAATGTTCAATCCCCGCATTTTGTGCGCTATAGCGATCGGTTATCTGCACAGGAATGGGCGCAGTTAAAACAACAGGCAGCCTCCCAGCAAATAACGCCTTCTGCGCTCTTGATTGCCGCTTATGCAGCCGTTCTGTCCGCATTCAGTACCAGAGCGGAATTAACCCTTAATCTTACCCTGTTCGATCGCCCACACTGGCATGAGGACATTAAACATATTCTGGGTGATTTCACTTCATTGTCACTACTGGCCTGGCATCCAGAGAAAAACTGGTTATCAAGCGCTCGTCGGCTGCAACAACAGTTATGGCAAGATTTGGATCACCGCCATATTTCAGCGATCAGAGTGATGCGTGAACTCGCGCAGCGCCGTGGCTCCGATGCTGCCGTTATGCCAGTCGTTTTCACCAGTGCGTTGGGAACCCATGAGGGACAATTCTTGTCACGTTCATCATGGATGAAACCGGTTTGGGGTATCTCACAAACGCCACAAATCTGGCTGGATCATCAGGTTTACGAATCTGACGAAGAACTTTGCCTGAACTGGGATGCAGTCGAAGAATTATTTGCGCCACACCAGTTACAGAACATGTTCAACAACTATATGGCGCTACTACGCACCCTCGCTGCACAACCAGCAAGCTGGCATTCAGCTCTGGAGCAACTAGTGCCACGTCAGCAAAGCGTGAGAGATGCAGATAATCCTGCTGTGACTATTGCATCATCACCGCGCTTGGAAGGATCAGAACCACAAGTATGCAGTGAAATTCAACGCCTGTTTTTATCTGTAACCCATCATCCGATCCATGCACAACAAAACTTTTTTGAGGCAGGAGCCAGCTCGCTACAGTTAATCCAACTGCATAGTAAATTACAACAGGCGGGTTTCCAGCATCTTGCTGTTACTGATTTATTCGCTTATCCAACACCAGAGGCGCTCAGTTTGCGTTGCCGGAAAGAGACTGAACATGGCAATCGTCAGTCAATTACCCTTCGCCAACGTCAACAACAAAAGCGTCTGCAACAACGGGAAAAACGTCATAAAGGAGCTGCACAATGACTAATTTAACGCCTCACTACGATAATTGTGATCCCATCGCAGTGATTGGTCTTGCCTGCCGTTTTCCGCAGGCACCCGATAGCGATACTTTTTGGCATAACCTGCAACATGGGGTTGAGTGTACAACGACACTCTCCCGTCAAACATTATTGGATGCGGGAATTTCTCCTGAACTCATTGATAGTGAAAGTTTTGTTAATCAGGCAGCGATACTGGAGAACGCGGAGCAATTTGACGCCACACTGTTTGGCTATTCGCGTCAGGAAGCAGAAATGCTCGATCCTCAGCAACGTCTATTCCTGCAAACAGCATGGCATGCGCTTGAACACGCCGGTTATGCACCGCGTAATGTCCACCTGAAAACCGGTGTCTTCGGTAGCAGCCGGATCAGCACCTGGCCTTCATGGTCACAGTTTGCGATGACCGATGTGGGCAAAGTTAAAGGTTTACAGGCGTTAATGAGTAACGATAAAGATTATCTTGCGACCCGTACTGCCTATAAATTAAACCTGAAAGGGCCTGCACTAACGGTACAAACTGCCTGTTCAAGCTCATTGGTTGCCGTACATATGGCCTGCGAGAACCTGCGTTCCGGTGAGTGCGACATGGCCTTAGCCGGTGGTGTGGCGGTTTCTTTCCCACAAGAAAGCGGTTATTTGTATCAGCCTGGGATGATCTTTTCACCTGATGGGCATTGCCGTCCCTTTGATAGTCAGGCAAATGGCACCTACGGCGGCAATGGTGTTGGTGTTGTCGCACTGAAACGTCTGAGTGATGCCTTACGTGATGGCGATCCCATCATGGCCGTGTTACGTGGTAGTGCCATCAATAACGATGGCAACGAAAAAGTGGGCTTTACTGCACCGTCGGTGAATGGTCAACGCCGTGTGATTAGCGAAGCATTACAACTGGCAGATGTCAGCATTGATGATGTCGGCATGATTGAAGCACATGGCACAGGGACGCCACTTGGCGACCCGATAGAAGTTGACGCATTACGCAGCATATTCTCCGACCGCAATGCCGGAGCCGCGCCTTGTTACCTTGGCTCAGTGAAAAGCAACATCGGCCATCTCGATACTGCCGCCGGCATTGCCAGTTTGATCAAAACGGTTTTGTCCGTCTGGCATGGTTACATTCCTCCAACGATCAATGTACAGCAACCCAATCCGGCACTACGACTGCAAGAAAGCCCATTCAAACTGGCAACACAAGGACAACATTGGGCGCAAGAATTGCGTACCGCCGGTGTTTCTTCATTCGGTATTGGCGGCACCAACTGTCATATTGTGGTGCAATCATTGCCAACAGAATTACATCGTCGCCATGTTAATCATTCACCAACAGTGCCGCTGCTGCTCTCTGCTGCTTCTGAATCCTCATTGCGTCAATTGGCGCAACGCTACGCGACTGCGCTCAATAATGCCCCAGAGCATTATGCCGATCTGGCCTGGACTGCATTGCAAGGGCGTGATCTTTCCCTGCCCTGGCGCTTAGCGCTGACAATCTCACCACAAGATATTGAGAAAGATGCGGCCAGCCTATCCGCTTTCGCAAACAATATGCCAACACCCAATATTTTTAGCGGACAAGCCAGAAACGAAAACAAGCAACTGTGGCAATTCAGTGGTCAGGGTTGCCAATGGTCTGGTATGGGAAAAACCCTGTATGCCAGCTCTCCGATTTTCTCCGCAATGCTAGATCGTTGCGCTGCTGCCTGTGCCTCCGAATTAGCATTGCCGTTAAAAGCCGTGATGTTCGGCGAGCATGATTCTGCATTAGCGACCACCGAATATGCACAACCGGCGATTGTGGCGCATCAAATTGCGTTGGCAGCGCATTGGCGTGCACTTGGGCTAAAGCCCGATTATGTACTGGGACATTCCGTCGGTGAATTCGCCGCTGCCGTTGTGGCCGGAATATTCACACCTGAACAGGTAATGCCACTGGTCGCGGTACGAGGCAAACTCATGCAACGCTGTTCCCAAGGGGGAGCAATGCTGGCGGTCTTTGCCAACGAAGACGATATTCTTCCTTTTACCCATTCATTGGCATTGGATCTGGCGGTTTGCAATGGCCCGCAACACTGGGTTTGGGCCGGTACAGAAGCAGAAATTGATACACTGGCACAACGTCTGGAACAGCAGCAGATTCGTTATCAACGCCTTAATATTGCCTGTGCAGCACATTCAGCCATGCTTGAGCCTGTTCTGGAAACATTCTCCCTGTATTGCAGCCGGTTACAACCTGCATCAGGAGAAATTCCGCTAATTTCCACCTTGACAGCCAATCTTGCAGATTATGAACAATTAGGTTCACCAGATTACTGGTGTCACCATATGCGCCACACTGTTCGTTATTATCAAGCCATTGAATTTGCCCGCCAACAAGGTGTGACCTTGTTCATGGAATTTGGTGCTGATGCCAAGCTAACGGGGATCGGACGACGTGTCAGCCTGCCGCAGGAAACCTGGGTTGCGAGTGCATGTCGTCAAAGCTCCCCAGTAGCTCAGCAATCGGCTCTCATGCAACTTTACTGTGCTGGCGCACATCTTGATTGGCAGACTCTTTTCCCGTTTACCGGAGCAAAATGCCATGCGCCACTCTATCCATTTAATGAGCAGCATTACGGCTTCTCTGCAACCGGATTACCTAATAAGACCAAGCAATCCTTAGCCCACACCCATGCTGAGCTTGATGTCAATGCCCTGCTAGAACCTGCCATTGAACACAACCCTGATGCGGTAATACTGCGGGCATTGTATACCGACGCATTGGTATATCAGTGTCATGGACGTGAGGCTGAACAAGGTTTCAGTGCCATCGACACGATCCGAGCCGGTCGGCTACAACCCTGCTGGCGTCCTTTGCTGGAACAATTATTAACCCACTGTGCTCAGCAAGGTTATTATCAGGAAGTTTCCGGTTCAACGGTAAGTAAAATATATCGCCCTTACCGTGTCTTGCCTTACGCTAAGCGCCGGTTATTGGAGGCGAGTTTATTCGCGACTTTTCCGGCGCTGATCTATGCTGGCGAGCGCTTATTCGCTCTGTTGAGTGATCGTGCTGATCTGCCCCGTCAATCGGTGGCACCTCGCTCTACGACAACAACATGGCTTCCTGCACCACAACCATGCCCTGATACTCATTATGTCTTGCATTGGCGCACAATAAACACCGCGAATATACAGAAATCTTCAACAACCTATACTCTTCGCACTTCAATAAAAAATAGCGAGATGATTAATCATTGGCGTCAGGCAGGCATTCATTTACAGCCGGAAAGCGGGAATACGTTATTACTGCTTGCAGGCAATGATATTACTGAATTATGTGATCAAGTGATTAGTGAGCTAAAACGCGATGAAACAGCACCTTTAACCGTTGTCACCTGCTGCGCCCAACCAGAATCCACCTTATTAAAAGAGGATATCAACCCTGCTCAATACGCTATCTGGGCGTTGCTGCGTGTCGCGGTTGAAGAATATCCCCATCGTCGCATCCAGGCGATTGATATCGCTGATATCAATGATGCAGATGCTTTGTCATTAGCACTTGGTTATCTGAATGAACAACATCGCTGGCTGAGAGTACGTGGTAATCAGGTCGCTGTTCCTGTTTTGGAACGTCAATTATTATCACCACAACACTTATCACCGCAGGCAATATCCATTCCCCATCAGGGTTGGCATATTGTTACCGGCGGTATGGGCGGCATCGGTCAGATCTCCATTCGTTGGTTGCTAGCCCAAGGCGCTCGTAAAATCGCCGTGTTTGCCCGCCGCAAAAAGGCGGATTGGGATACGTTTGTACAAACATTGTCCCTGAATAGCGAATGTGAAATACGTTGGATTAACCTTGATGTCACTGATACACCAGCCTTGCTAAATGCCATACAAGCTCTGGCACAAGAGGATGGTATCGCTGGCGCGATCCACGCCGCAGGCATTGCTGACCATACCCCACTGGCAAAACTTGAGCGCCAACACCTGTCACCGGTATTATCCGTCAAAGCGCACAGCGCATCGGCGTTGCAAGCTGCGCTCCAACAACATCATGCACAATATCTGCTGCTTCACGCTTCTGGCGCATCCATGTTAGGTGCCCGGGGGCAAGGTGCTTATGCAATCGCCAATGCTTGTCTGGAATCTTTAGCGCTGACAGCACCAAATCAATTGATGGTTAAGGCATTGGTTTGGGGGGTTTGGGGTGGCATTGGTATGGCCAGCGACCGACGATTAGTGGAAAAACTGGCTCAAGATGGCATGTTACCCTTCAGCACAAATGAAGGTATCTGGCATCTCAATCAATCCTTGTACACCACATCACCTTGCCATCTGGCAATGCGGTTAGATGAACATCACCCTGATATTTTGCGACGCCTACAGGCTGATGTTATCCATCCAGTTGCAACTTCAACCTCTTTACCCCCTGCCGATAACACGCTGTTTCAGGACAGTGAACAACGGCTTAACTGGTTGCGTCAGCGTGTCGCAACATTATTACGCTTAGAACAACCTGAACGTTTAGCATCACAACAGGATTTATTGCAATTCGGTTTGGATTCCCTGCTGTTTCTGGAACTGAACGCGGTGATCCACCAGCAATTTGGCTTAAGATTAACCGCTGAACTGGCTTATCAGAATATGACGCTAGAAGGGCTTAATGCGCTCATTGGAAATACCTTACCTGAACAACCGGTTGCTTCTTCCCAACCTGAGATGATTGTTGACAGTGCCCAGCGTCATGCACCATTTCCTCTGACCCCTATTCAGCACGCTTACTGGATTGGTCGTACACAGGCCATTGATTTTGGTGGTGTCGCTTGTCACGTCTTATTTGAATGGGATCTGGCTCTGGATAGCTTTGATATTCCGCGTTTTGAGCAGGCATGGAATGCGTTGATCCAACGTCATGGCATGCTGCGCATGATAGTCGATGAAGACGGGCAACAACGGATCTTGCCGGAAGCGCCGTGGTATGTTCTGGCTCAGGATGATTTGCGGGCACTGAATGATACAGCCTGCGAACAGGCTTTGGCTCAGCGTCGTCATACCCTCTCCTACCAGGTACCACCAGCAGAACAATGGCCGTTGTTTGAAGTCTCTGTATCACTGCTACCGAATGAACGCTGCCGCTTACATATGAACCTGGATCTGTTGCAATTTGATGTGCAGAGTTTCCGCATCATGATGGACGATCTGCAACTCGCTTATCATCAGCAATCTCTGGTTCCACAAACATTTACTTTCCGCGATTATGTGATGGCAGAACAAGCGCAACGTGAAAGTAAAGCGTGGCGGGCATCATGGGCATACTGGCAGGAACAACTCCTTTCATTACCTCCGGCACCAAGATTACCGTTGGCTCCACTATTGTCTCAACGTAGCCAGCCACAATTCACGACTTATGAAGGTCGATTGGCACAATCTGACTGGCAACGTCTTAAACAAGGCTGGAAAAAATGGGGAGTAACACCTTCCGCTGGCCTGTTGACACTGTTTGCCCACACCCTTGAATGGTACAGCCGTCATCCGTTATTTACTCTCAATCTGACATTCTTCAACCGGCAGCCTTTCCATCCAGAGGTGCAAGAACTGATTGGTGATTTCACCTCAGTGATGTTGATGGATTTTGATTTACGCAAGACAACGTCCCTGCGTGCCAGTATGGAAAAAACGCAGGCTTTGCTCTGGCAACGGTTGAGCCATAGCCATGTCAATGGTGTCGAGGTATTGCGGGAACTGGGTCGTCAGCAAAATGGCGAAGCCCAAAACAGGCAGCCATTAACACCGGTCGTTTTCACCAGCATGTTAGGGATGGCACAAGAAGGGATTGCTATCAAACAATCCATCACCCAATTACTGGGCGATCCGGTCTTTGTTCTCAGTCAGACGCCGCAAGTCTGGTTAGATCATCAGGTTATGGAAGTCGATGGTGATCTGCTGTTCAACTGGTATTGCATGAATGATGTGCTGGAGGCTGGTGTCATTGAGTCACTGTTTGCCGCTTATAATGCGCTGTTAGCACACATTTGTCACCAGCCTGAACGCATGGAGTATTATGACCTTCATACGCCACCGTCTGGTCATACGCGTTATGACTTCTGGCCGCAACACCCTGAATTGCGTCAAGCCGAACAATATCTGCGTGCTAAACCTGAAATACGGCTGGCAGAAATTCAGCCACATCAGGACGATATTCAAGGTTACAACCTATGGTTGGTTGCCGAAGATCATTTGTCATTATCACTGCCAGAACCACGGGTTATCAACACGGATACCTTACCGCTACCAATATTGGCTGAACAACAAGCGTTTGAACGTTCCTGGCAACATATTGAGCAACAAGCATTATTTGGTCTGAGCCAGACTTTACTGCGCCATAACTTATTCACTGCTGCACAACAATATCACTCTCGTGAAGAGATTGAACAACGCTTACAACTGGCACCACAGTATCAACGCCTGCTTACCCAATGGCTGACTTTGTTCAATAACCAGGGATTTATTGAACAAACCGCTGACGGATACCGCTGTCTGCAACCGCTTAGTCATGTTCCAGTGCCTACAGCAAAACTGGATGATGCCGTATGGTGTCAAACCATCAGTCGTTATGTCACAACCTGTATCGAACAACACGACACCCTGCTTGCCGGACGTGGCAATGCATTGGAACTGCTGTTTGCCGATAAACAAGTCACCACCAGCCTTTACAGTGAAAACCCCGCATTGCGTTGCCTGAATCTGGCTGCCGCTGAAATTGTCCGACAACTGAGCCAGACATCCGAACATTTCACTGTACTGGAAGTCGGCGCAGGCACTGGGGCAACCTCAGAAAAGGTACTGGCACACAATGCACACGCCATTCAAAGCTACCACTTTACTGATGTTTCACCGCTATTTTTGGATGATGCACGCCAGTTACTCAATCACCACGGCGAAACCGTAAAATTTGCCCTGTTCGATATTAACCAGCGTATTGATTTTAGCCAGCACCCAGAATCCGGTTATGACCTGATTATGGCGGTTAACGTATTACATGATGCCACCCATCTGAGAAACACCCTGCGACGCCTGTCTCGGTTACTGAAAACCGGTGGATGGTTACTGATGATTGAATCAACCAAACGCGAAAGTGCCATGCAACTCGCCAGCGTCGGATTTATTGAAGGTATTAACGCCTGGGTTGATGATCGCGGTGACAGTAATAGTGCTTTGATGGAACTTGCGGACTGGCGGAAATGTTTGGAGAAGTCCGGTTATCAGGTTTCATTGGAATGGCCGGGACAAGACGGTCCCGAACTGCATCAACAATTGATCCTGGCACGGGCTGAACAGCAAGCGCGGCTTAATGTCAGTGAAATAGCCACTCAATTTTCCGCCTTGCCTTACCCCTTGCATATTCAACAGCAAGAGCAGTTGCCACTGGTAATGACAGCGCAAGAGAGCACGGTACAAGCGTTAACCACAGAAACCGGACAATCGGAAACAGAAGATAACCAACTTCATGAGATTGAACAACAAGTCATTGCTCTCTGGCGTTCACTGCTGCCTCAGCCAATACAGCGTCACAGTGATTTTTTCCAAAGTGGCGGTGACAGCCTGATTGCCACCCGAATGGTGGTACAACTACGTCGCCAGGGTTACGAACACGCCAATCTGCAACAGCTTTTCGAACACCCTAAATTGAGTGAATTTTGCCGTACCCTGCGGGTCGCTGAAACCAGTTCAACGACACTTACGCTACCGCATCAAACTGAACCGGTATCCGAGCAAATTTTGCCACTGACTGCACTGCAATACGCTTATTGGTTGGGAGAAAGCCGACTGTTCCAATTTGGTAACGGTATCGCTCATTTCTATGCTGAACTGGCGATCAACGGGCTTGATCTGCCTCGTTTTACCGCCGCCTGGAACCGTGTAATAAACCATTATGCGCAATTACGCGGTTATGTGAAGGATGGGCAATATCGTATTTTGCCGGAGGTTCCCTGCTATACACCAACAATCATTGATTGCCGTAGCATGGTGCCAAATGAACGCGAGGCGCATCTGAACCATGCCCGCGATACGCTACGTACTCAAGGCGTTCCCAGCGATAACTGGCCGCTGTTTGATTTAACCCTGTACCATACCGATGATCGGGTGCATTTATTGCATTTAACCATCGACTTGCTGGTGGCAGATGGTAAAAGCCTGACGTTAATCTTGCGCGATTTACACCATTGGTATCAGGAACCTGACTGGCAGCCAGAGCCACCGGCAGCAACCATTGGCGACTATATTCAGGCATTGGAGAATGAGAAAACTGGGAAAGCCTGGCAACAAAGCCGGCAATATTGGCTTGATCGCTTATCTTCGTTGCCTGATGCTCCGGTGTTACCATTGCAAGATCATCAGTCACAGCAACTCGATCAACAGTGCCTGACCGGACATATCAGCCCACCACAATGGCAGCGCTTGCAACAACGTGCCGCAGAATATCGGGTATCGACTTCACAGGTGATGCTAACGCTATTCGCCCATGTTTTGTCAGTGTGGAGCAATAACGAGCATTTCACAATCAATGTCCTGCATGGTAACCGCCTGTTAATGCCACAGTATTGCGATATGTTAGTCGGCAATCTGTCTACCACATCATTACTGGAAGTGGATCTACGCAATATCACCGGTTTCAGTGATGCTGTCAGCCGAATACAGCGGCAATGGCTGGCTGATCTTCAACATGCGCTGTTTGACGGGCAATTAGTACTCAGGGAGAAGAACCAACACCGCCACAACCTAAACGCCGGTATGCCGATTGTATTCAACGATACAACTGGTACAGCGGGCAAAGGAGCGTCAGGGTTAGGCACACTGAATCTCTTTGGTGCGCAAACTCCCCATGTTTATCTCGACTGTATGTTAATTTCCGGCGCAGAAGGTGGTGTCACCATACAATGGGCTATCCTGCCACAACTGTTCCAACCCCAGGTTGCAGAAAACATGTTTGCCCATTATCAGGCTTGTATCATTGCCTTGCTTGAACCAGATTACCAATGGAGCACGCCGCTTCCTGACTGGCTGCCAACAAATGATCGCGCTTTATGCCAGAACAGTAATGCGACAAAAAATGTTTTTCCTCCACACACGCTTTGCTCGCTGATTGAACAGGCGGTAAATCGTTACCCACAACGTACCGCTGTGGTTGATCCCTCTCGTCAGATCGACTATCGCACTTTGTGGTCACAGAGCCTGACGCTGGCGGCTCATCTGCAAGCACAGGAAAATCAGGCTTCATCCCTGATTGGTGTGGTAATGGAAAAAGGCTGGGAACAGGTTGTCGCAGTTATTGCGATTTTATTAGCAGGACGGGCTTATCTGCCTATTGATGCCAGTTATCCGCAACCGCGGATCCATCAGCTATTGATATCAGGGGAAGTTGATACCGTACTGACACAACCTAAGTTTGCTCAACAGATGAGCTGGCCTGAATATGTACACCTCATCTCTCTGGATGAGACATTGCTCAATAACTTACCCGTAACCGAAGAGCCACATTTATCTGTATGCCCGGAAGATTTAGCCTATGTTATCTTCACCTCCGGCTCTACCGGAAAACCAAAAGGTGTAATGATAGACCATCAGGGCGCGGTCAATACTATTTTAGATATTAACCAACGCATTGCACTCAATGAGCACGATAGCGTGCTGGCAATATCAGAGTTAACATTCGATCTTTCCGTTTATGATCTGTTCGGCACGTTGGGCTGTGGAGCAAAACTGGTTATTCCTGCCCCTGATGACAGTAAGCAGCCCGATAAGTTACTGGCCTGGTTACAGCAAGAATCGGTTACTGTCTGGAACTCCGTACCAGCATTTGTGCAACTGCTTGAGGAGTATGTCCGCAGTTATCCTCATTCCCTGAATAGCCTGCGCTGGATATTGATGAGCGGCGATTGGATACCCACCCATTTGCCCGCAAAATTGTCTGCCCTTCACCCTGCGCTTAGCCTGCTCAGTTTGGGTGGCGCAACTGAAGCCTCAATATGGTCCATTGCTTACCCTATCGCGCAGGTCGATCCAAACTGGCGCAGCATTCCCTATGGCAAGCCTTTGGCTAATCAGACTTTTTATGTGCTTAATTCAGCCCTGTCACCTTGTCCGGTCTGGGTAACTGGCGAACTTTATATTGGCGGACAAGGACTTGCATTAGGCTATTGGGCTGATGCAGAAAAAACGCAGCAGGCATTTATCATTCATCCCCAGACAGGTGAACGGCTTTACCGCACAGGTGATTTAGGTCGCTGGCGACCAGACGGCAATATCGAATTTTTGGGGCGCAATGATCACCAGATTAAAATTCGTGGCTACCGGATTGAACTGGGGGAAATCGAGCACCGCTTATGTGAACACCCTGATATACAGCAAGCGATAGTATTTGCACATACGACGTCAAACGGTACATTACAACTTGTGGCTGTCTTACGTTTAATTGACAACGCACCAGTATCTACTGAACTGTTACCGATATTACCTCACTGGTTACAGCAAACTTTGCCAGTTTGGATGTGCCCGCAGCGATTTATCATTCTCGATACCATACCCGTATCTGACAACGGTAAAATCGACAGAAGTACATTGATTACTCTGGTTGAAAAAGCGCAAGAAGGTGATTCAATACCATCGGTGACTCTCAGCGCGACCGGACAGACAGTATTAAACCTTTGGGAGTCAGTACTAGAGCAACAAAATATTAACATATATGAGAGTTTCTTTACCCTTGGTGGGGATTCTCTGGCAGCAGTGCGATTAATGGTGCAAATCAATCAGACATTTAATCGCCAATACCCCCTCAGCCTGTTGCAAACCTACGACACTGTACATTCATTGGCAGAATTTATTGAGCATCAACCAGAAAATGTTTGCCAAGGCGTGATACTGAACAAGGGAAACATTGAACGATCTACCTTAGAACGATCTCCCTTAGAGCAACCAGCCTTGTTTATCGTCCATCCCATTGGTGGGCATCTGTTGGGATATCGTCATTTAGCAGCCAATTTGGGTGTCCAACGTATGATCGGTTTGGCATTTGCACCAGAGAGTATGAAGACCGACAAACCTTCGGTCGTTGCGCTGGCTGCTGATTACATCAGTCAAATCCGTAAATTCCAACCTAAAGGGCCTTACGCGCTGGCGGGCTGGTCTTTTGGTGGATTAGTAGCCTATGAAATGGCCCATCAATTACGCGCTGCCGGTGAAAGTGTTTCCCATTGCATCCTGATTGATAGTTTCGCTCCGAATGTACGCACGGATCTGACGCTGGATAATGCATTCTGCCATCGTCATTTCCTGCTCGATTTACAGGGGCAATTCCCTGGGCTGGAGCTGGATAACAGTGTGATCGCAGCAAACACGGAAATCTTCCTGCAAGCCCTGCACAAAGCCTTACCGCAATCTGCGCAGATTGATGGTTCACTGACTGAGCTTTATGCCGTATGGCAGCATAATCTGCGGGCATTGCTTGACTATTGTCCACCACAGACTTCACAACCTTTCTGCCTTATCCGGGCAAAACAGGCATTGCCTGATTTTATGGATTACCTCGATCCAACCACAATCACCTCAACTGATCTTGGTTGGCAGGCTTTCGGGCCAGTCAATGTGACACAACTTGATGGTGATCATTACAGCTTATTCCAACACAAACATGTCGGCTCTCTGGTTGCGTGTCTGAAAAACATCCTGAGTTCAGCCCCAACTGTTAAGCCTGTTAAGGAGAACATATGATAAAGCCACGGCGGGTTCTGATTGTCGGTTCAAAATTTGGTGAACTGTATCTTAATGCGTTTCTACAGTCTCAACCAGATCTGGAACTGGTCGGGATCTTAGCGCAAGGAAGCCCTCGTTCGCAGCAACTTGCCCGCGATTTCAATGTGCCCCTATTCCGCTCACCGGATGAATTACCGGATGATATCGATATTGCCTGCGTGGTCATACGTGCAGAAGTGTTCGGCGGCAAAGGCGATCAATTAACCCAAGCATTATTGGCACGTGGTATTTCTGTTATTCAGGAACACCCTCTTGATGCCGAAGCGATCAAAAGACATCAGTCAGCCGCTAACAAATATAACGTTATGTTTTGGGTAAACAGTTTTTACAGCCAATGCCATGCTGGCAGAAGCTGGTTACATGCGGCGCACCAGATCAGTCAGTTATCACAGCAACACCCGATAAGTGGCTATCTGACAACCAGCCGCCAGTTACTGTTTTCCGCACTTGATCTGTTGTTACAGGCTTGTCATTGCCCGGAACAGATTGAGGTTGCCTATATGGGACAACGAAATAGTGTGTTTCATGGTTTTGAATTGCGCTTTGCAGGGACAACCATAGCGCTAGACGTTCAATCTTATCTGGATCCCAGAGATCCCGATATGCACAATCTTGCTATGCATAAGATGACGCTAATTTGGCCGGCGGGATATCTTACGCAGGAAGCCAGCTATGGACCCGTGATCTGGACACCGGTTCTTCATGCCCCGAACCATCTGAATAATGAACAAAGCCTTTACCTGAATGTCAGTCAGCCGGAAGGTGCTTATCTGCATCAGGCAACATCCCATATTCTTTGTCCGGCAACGCCAAATTGGATGACTGCATTTGAGTGTGATGGCGCCGAAGGTGTGGCATGGCTACTAAATACCTTGAGTTCAGTATTGAATGGCGCACTCTGCCCCCCTGCTTTTAGCTACGACTACCAATTGCGATTGGCAGGCTTGTGGCAACAAATATTACGCATGATGGGAGAGCCAGTTAATCAGGATTTACAGCCCCCAGTCTGGATTGATCCCGTTCAATTGATGCTACCTGTTGATAACCATTAAGGAAGAATGCTGCTATGAATTGGGCACTCCCCGCACATCCGATGATCCGCCCGTGTCTGACACCTCGTGGCGAACCCAAATACACTCTGTTAATCTGCCCCTTTGCCGGAGGCAGCAGTAGCGCATTCCGCCAATGGTCTGCACTGGAAAATCCAGATATTGCCGTTTCGCTGGTGATTTACCCCGGGCGTGACAGCCGTATGCAGGAACATGCTGTTACCAGCATTACGCCATTGGCTCAGTCACTTGCTGATGTGATCAGATCATTGGCTCCCGCACAAAGAGAGAACCTGATACTGGCCGGCCACAGGATGGGCGCTCAGGTCGCTTTTGAAACCTGCCGATACCTTGAACAATATCACTGTGCCCCCAAAGCATTGGTACTTTCGGGATGTCATGCCCCCCATCTTCAATCCCGCCGCCAACTGAGTGGATTGCCTGATCATGAATTCATTGAACAACTGATTGATATCGGCGGTTGCAGCCCGATTTTACGAGAAGATCCTGGACTACTTGCCCTGTTTTTACCCATGTTACGGGCTGATTTTTTTGCTACAGAACGCTATTACCACGCTATTCAGACTGATTCAGTAAAATTACAAACACCCACATTGTTGCTTTATGGCAACGAAGATAAAGAGGCTTCCGCTCTGGAAGTTCAGCAGTGGCATCACTGGCTTGCAAGTGACAAGCAAAATCTTGCGTATTGCTGCCAAGAGATTGCCGGCGATCATTTTTATATTACGCAAAAACCGCAGAGTTTTATTCATCATATGACCCAATTTATGCAATATGTTTATTCAAAGGAGTTCGCATAATGGCACCTTTTTCTATCCCGGGGAAAACACTGACTATGACGCCAAACTATCTTTGGAATGGCAAAACGCTGGATCAGCAGCTTGCCGGATGGTCCAGTATTTGGGGAGATAAAACCGCGTTGATTTATCAAGAACAGCGACTAACTTACCATGAACTCCATCAATCTGCGGAGAGGTTAGCA
Source organism: Xenorhabdus ishibashii (assembly GCF_002632755.1). NCBI lineage: Bacteria > Pseudomonadati > Pseudomonadota > Gammaproteobacteria > Enterobacterales > Morganellaceae > Xenorhabdus > Xenorhabdus ishibashii. Next base: position 377,046 of record NZ_NJAK01000002.1, read on the forward strand.
AGCGGATTGTATCATCGTGGAATACGCCGTGGTGATAACGTTATGGTGCAACTACCTAACCGTATCTCCTTTGTTATCACCTGTTTTGCCTTGTTTAGGTTAGGGGCTCATCCCGTATTATTAATGCCTACCCAACGGGCACATGATGTTCATGCGCTGTGCCAGATTGCACGTCCGGTGGCTTATATTATTCCCGATTGTATCCACGGTTTTGATTATCGAGAAATGGCGCGGGAAGTTGCAGCATCTTGTGACGAACTTAAACATATTATCGTGGACGGAGAGGCAGAAGAATTTACCCCATTCGCCTCCATTGAGGAGGAACCGCTCAATGTTCCTGGTCCAGGTTATGGCGATATTGCCGTGTTGTTACTTTCCGGAGGAACAACGGGTACACCAAAATTAATCCCGCGTACCCACGATGCTTACACCTATGATTTTGTACTTTCAGCTCGCCTGTGCTCAATCGACACTGAAAGTGTTTATTTAGCGGTATTGCCTGTTGCCCATAACTTTACTCTAGGCAGTCCTGGGATTCTGGGCACCCTTTCTCAGGGAGGATGTGTGCTTCTGAGTGACACCGCCAGTTGTGATGAAGCTATGCCATTGATAGAGCAGTATAAGGTGACTCATGTGGCACTAGTGCCGGCTCTTGCCCGACTCTGGGAACAGGCGCGCGATTGGGAACAAAGCGACCTTTCATCCCTGTACTGCTTACAAGTCGGTGGTGGCAGGCTCACACCGGAACTGGCAGAACAGGTCATCGCACGCCTTGCTCCTTTACAGCAGGTATTTGGTACAGCGGAAGGGTTGCTTTGCTATACCCGACTGGACGATCCTGATGAAGTCGTTATTAACACCCAAGGGCGCCCACTATCAGAAGAAGATGAGATCAAAATTGTTGATATCAATCTGCAACCTGTTGCATCTGGTGAAGTAGGTGAACTGATTACACGAGGCCCCTATACCATTACAGGATATTACCGTGCAGAACAGCATAATACCGTCGCCTTCACCCCTGATGGATTTTACCGAACTGGTGATCTGGTTCGCATCAGACCAGATGGCAACCTGATCGTTGAGGGACGGATTAAAGAGCAAATTAACCGCAGTGGTGAAAAAATTTCAACACAAGAAGTTGAAACATTGCTGCTGCAACATCCAGATATTGATGACGCTGTTGTCATCGCGGTTCCTGATGAACTCTTGGGTGAACGTATTTGTGCTTGCTTGCCAAAGAGCATCAATCAACCCGATCCTGCACAAATGCAAGCATTTTTGCACCAGAAAGGTGTTCAGCGGCATAAAATCCCTGACCAATGGTTATTTGTGGCATATTGGCCATTAACTGCGGTAGGAAAAATCGACAAACGCCAGTTAGTACAGATGGCACAAGCAGAAAATAACAACCTGATGCAACAATATCATGAACAGACGGTGACGATTACCAGCAATCCGTTAGATCTGGTTACCCGCTTGCTTGCCGATAATGATGCACAACCTTGTATGCTCTACGAAATAAAAGGTGAATGGTCATTGGGAATAGGCTGCGCTGCAACCATAAGTGCAGATGCATCGGGACAATTGGTTGATTCACAGGGCAATCGCCATCCATACGATATCAATACACTCAGCCAAAAACTTGAGCAAACGCTCAACGCTCTTCCGATTAAAGACTGGCGCGCTTATGGCAAAACATTATTCGAATTTTCCCATATGACGTATGGGATACCATTAAAGCCATCATTAGAACAACAAAATGAAGCGCTGATAAAAATCACTATTCCACAGCATGAATTACGTATAACTCAAGGGAAAGTTCTGATACGGACGCTTGAAGAAGAGCAAGTCTCTATATTGAGCGAGAAAATCAAGCGAGCTGATCAATTAGGCACACCGACTTTCCCACATACAAAAGCGATGGAAATTATCAACACAGCAGACGCTGCAAAAAATTATCAAGACAGCGTTGCCAATGCGGTTAAGGATATTACCGCGGGTCACTACCAAAAAGTGATCCTGTCACGCAAAGTTGAGCTTGGCTCAAATATTGATATAACACACAGTTACTGGTTAGGCCGTCAGGCTAATACACCAGCCCGCTCTTTTTTCTTACGTGATGGCGATTTTTCTGCTTACGGTTTCAGCCCAGAAACCGTCGTTGAAGCAGATGGTTCGGGTTGGGTTAATACCCAGCCGTTGGCAGGCACCCGAGCATTGACACATAACAAGGAGCAAGATCAGAAACTGCGAGCCGATTTACTTTCTGATCCGAAAGAGATTTCCGAACATGCTGTTTCGGTAAAACTGGCATTAGAAGAATTAGCGCCGATTTGTCAGCCAGAAACGCTTTGTGCATCAGAATTTATGGCTATTCGTGAACGGGGTTCGGTACAACATTTGGCATCACGGGTTAAAGGACTACTGCAAGCAGACAAAAATCGTTGGGATGCCTTTATTGCCTTATTTCCGGCGGTCACCGCTTCAGGGATACCGAAAAAACCTTCTTTACAAGCTATATCTCGTTATGAAGGTGAACCACGCCGGCTTTATAGTGGTTGTGTCATGCTTCTGAATAGCACCGGTAAACTGGATGCCGCGCTGGTACTACGTTCTCTCTATCAGCATAAAGGACGCTGTTGGCTCCAGGCGGGAGCAGGCTTGGTCAGAGATTCAAGGCCAGAAAGAGAATGGCAAGAAACCTGTGAAAAACTTGAATGCATTATGAAATATGTTCGCCCACATTCCGGTCAAAAAGACTAAACGTTTATTGGGATAGGCAGGAATAATGCTTTCGGGGAAAACCAGAGTGATATCTGGTTTTCCCTACGTCAGAAGGATGCACATCCACCATCCAACAAAGCCTGTTCATTACAACGACGACCATTCGCCAGTTGGCAAACAGGCACTTGATGCCCATTCAATTGCTTGGTTAGTGCCAGAATTCCTCCTGCATCAGAACAACTTTCACTGGCATCTTTACTCAGATAAATACCCAGATCTGAATATTGATAATGTTTGTAACGGCTTGATGAAGTTTCGGCTTGATGACCACTGCAACCCGCCAATAGCGTTGCCACCAGCAATAATTTGACAAGGGTAATTCCCCGCTTTAACAACATATTTTCTCCAGTTTAATTATCGGATTAATATATTTGGGTATAGATCAATGCCCTGCACTTTTAGAAAGCAAATTTATCACTAAAACACCAGCGATAATAAGAAAAATACCGATAATTGCCGGTAAATCCAATTTTTGCTGGTATAAAAAGATACCTGCAATAGAGACTAACACTATGCCAAGACAAGACCAAACCGCATAAGCAACCCCCAAGGGCATGACTTTTACCACTTGTGATAACTCCCAAAACGATAAGCAATATCCCATTACCACAACAACAGACGGCACTAAACGAGTAAATCCATCAGCAGTTTTTAACATTGTTGTCGCTACCACTTCAGACAAAATCGCGATAAACAAATAGCCCCATACATTCATATTGCTCACCAAGCCAAAGTTATAAAATAGACCAAATCCAAAAAAACTGCTTAATCTACCATAACTTAAAATGCAATACCTTAAATACAATACCTTAAATACAATAGCATCACGCAACCATCCCTAAGACTCATATAGCAGAATCATCATAACCTGACATATTCAATATGCTCCGTAAACAACTCATCAACCGAACATCTTTTTTGCCTCCTGATCGCTTTTGCTCCGCCCCATTTGTGTTCTATTGGGTTCAAATCCGGACTATAAGCGGGAAGCCATTCCAGTTGACATCTGCTGTCTGCTATCGCTTGTGCCGTGTCATTCCGTTTATGGAAAGGCGCATTGTCCATCACTATCACGGTGCCGTGTGGAAGCTTTGGCAGCAAATCTTGTGTCATCCACGCATAAAAAACATCGGCATTAATATTCTCGGTAAACAAGCTTAAGGTGACGAAGGTATTTTCGAGAATGGCACCAATGACGTTGATACGGCCTTTTGCGTGCCAGTCATGCGAACCAAAACAGCGTAACCCTTTTTCCGAATAGCCATGTTGACGTGGCATCGACTGAGCAAAACCACTTTCATCCAAATACACAATCGGCCTGCCAGCCCGCTCATAGTCGCTGATGCGCTCGATAAATACCTGACGAGCCTGAAGATCAGCGCGAGGGTGTTTTAACGTTTTTTTTATGGGTGATCCGAAGCCGTTTCAAGGCATAATGAATAGCCGATTGTGAGACACCTAAACGTTTTGCTCTTTCCCATTGATAGTCATCGGGAAAGTGTTGGACATCCGCCATGAGCACTGCATCAGGGATTTTCGTGGCAGGTTTATTGCGGGTCATGCAAGGTTCTATCTGATTGCACCACCGGAACAAGGTGCGCATGGAGACTTCAAAATGGGCACTCGTTTGTTCAAAAGTCAACGAATGCTTGTCTTTGTATGCCAATACTCTCTTTCGAAAATCTAAGCTGTAGCCCATCTCATTTTATGCCTTGTCATCTTAGGTTTAGATATTATGTCATATTGATATGATTTAGCTATAGCCATTGGTAAAGGTTTCCAACAAATTCCTTACTATCACTGCGCGTTATTCCTCTAATAGGGCAATTTCTTCGTTCGACAATTACATTCAGGATGCTATATCAAAATATGGCCTCATGTTTTCAATAAAATTGAAATTAATTATAAATCAATTACAACCAAATAATTCATTTTTATTTACTATCAATTTATAAGTATTTCTAATTAGCCAGCACCCATGATATTAACTTAGAATGAAAAAAATAAAAAATTTAGCGTTATCAGTAATATTTTCATATATAAACAATTAATATTTTAAATTTGTTATCTTGCATAACGAATTTTTCATTTCTTCACCAAATTAAGATAATAATAGCTTTTATGGAAAGTTATTGCGGTAGCCATTCCTAAAATGCAATTTTTGAAATTATAAAGCAAACTATCTATAGCCAGATAAATTAACGTACGTACGTATAAACGTTTCCGCGTCCACTCGCATAAAATGTATTTCACACATGGAAGGGTACATGAAAATACGATTACAATTCAATGCATAACCGTAAAACGATCACGATTTTATTACAACATTAAAAGGGAAAATAATGACCACATCTACAGAACAAATCGCCAATCAATATCCATTACCTAATTATCGTTTTTTAGTTTCATTTGGTAGTGAGAAAATTGCTTTTAATAATATTTCTGGTCTGGAAATTAACCATGATGTTATAGAGTATAAAGATGGAATTGGGAATTACTTTAAAATGCCTGGTCAACGCCATGCCGTTAACATTACTCTACGAAAAGGTATATTTCCTAAAGATACTCATCTTTTTACTTGGATGAGTTCCATTCAACTTAATCAAGTGGAGAAAAAAGATATTTTAATTAGTCTAACTGACGATACAGGACAAAAAATTTTAATGAGCTGGAGCGTCACAAATGCATTTCCAACTAAACTAACCATTCCTTCTTTTGATGCTACCAGTAACGAAATTGCTGTTGAAGAAATATCATTAACCGCAGATATGATAAAAGCCCACGCGCCATAAAGCAGAAAAATAATGACCACATAGTTATTTCATTGATTATCAATAGTTTTATTTACTATAAAACGATAACTATTTTTACATTTATTAACTATATAAAAACCATTTATTTAGGGCTTTATACTATAATAGGAGATTATATGCTAACAAATACATATCCAGGCGTTCAGATCAAAGAGGTTAATGAAACGTCTCTCTCTGTACGGACAAGTGCAACAGCAGTGCCTGTTTTTGCTGTTAATGATAAGAATACATATCTTACAGAAAAGTACCATCGCATTAATAATTGGTTAGAATATTTAGCCTTAAAAGGACAAAATGGTTTATTTGATCCTAGCGACCCCCTTGATATCTCACTACGGGCTTATTTTATTAACGGTGGCGGATATGCCTACCTCATAAAAACATTAGATTTAGTAACACAAGTTCCAAAACTTGATGATGTTACATTGTTAGTGGCCGCAGGAGAAGATATTGCAAATGCTGCCGGAAGCCTTTGTATAGAGGGTAAAGGATTATTTGCCATTCATGATGGTCCCAAAAAAGAGATTACTAATACAGACAAACTGGCTGATATATTAAAGCCATATGCACAATCTCAGTATGCCGCAGTCTATTATCCCTGGTTAACGGCTAAATGGGGAAAAAATAAATCTACCATTAATATTCCTCCCAGTGCAGTTATGGCTGGTGTTTATGCGAGTGTTGATAACAGCCGAGGTGTTTGGAAAGCACCTGCCAATGTGGCTATTCAGGGCGGATTACAACCCCAATATTCAGTAACTGATGACCTACAGGGAATATATAACCAGGGTAAAGCGCTGAACATGATCCGTACCTTTACTAACAATGGCACTTTAGTTTGGGGAGCCCGTACATTAGATGATACGGATAACTGGCGCTATATCTCAGTTCGTCGCCTGTTTAATAGTGTTGAACGGGATATCCAAAATGCTATGAAAGCCGCAGTATTTGAAACCAACAGCCAGCCAACCTGGGAGCAAGTGCGTAGTAGCATTGACAATTATCTGCACAACCTATGGCAGCAAGGTGCTTTAGTTGGGACTAAACCCAAGGAAGCCTACTTTGTTCAGATTGGCCAGGGTATCACTATGTCTGATGACGATATCAAACAAGGCAAAATGATCGCTAAGATTGGTCTGGCTGCGGTACGCCCTGCCGAGTTTATTATCTTGCAATTTACACAAGATATTTAGTACTGCACTTTATTCATGGAGGAAACGAGCATGGAGACAATACAGCCAGGCATCAAAATAACAGAAAATGTGGTTTCACAGAGATCAAATGATGTATTCATGGGTATACCAATTTTTATTGGTTATACCCAACCACCAGCTAGTGGAAATATTCACGATAACATCATTATTAAGCTAAATGACCTGACTGATTTTACCCAGTCATTTAAACCAGAAGGATTGATGTATTATTCTATACGCCATTTCTTCGACAATGGAGGACAACAAGCTTATATGTTGTCATTGGGAAATGAAAAAACACAAAAAGATCTTCAATTAATTATCACCGAACTGCAACAAAATTGGCTTAAACAAGCTATTGCGGCAGAAAATCAAATCACACTGCTTATCGTGCCTGATACAGCTCAATTTAGTCAGTGCAGTTGCGCCAATATAAACGCAAGTGCCTGGTTACAACTTTGGACGGCAGTATTGAATCTCTGCAAGATTCGTCATGGCATCATGGGATTACTGGATGCACCGGATAACCCAAGACTAGCTGCTAATTGTTTTAAGCAATTAGGAGAAATTCCCCCAAATGATCGGCAATGGGGTGCTGTATATTGGCCGAGCTTGAATACTGTTTATTATGAAAACGATAGCACTGATAAAACTGTTGTCATTTCCCCCACAGCCGCGGTCGCTGCTATTATTCAACGTTATGACCGAGAAAAAGGTGCATGGGTAGCGCCAGCAAACGTCCAATTAGCCAAAGTCATTAATCCGACATGTTCTTATGCTGAAGCACAACAATGGATTGATATAAATGAAGAGCCATTAAATCTGATTCGTAGTTTTCCTGGCAAAGGCATTCGTATTTGGGGATGTCGCACACTGTACAGCCAACCAGATTTTAATCAACCCGATTTTCTCTTGCGCTATATCCAGACCAGACGTCAAATTTCCTATATCGAAACTTATATCACTAAACTAGGACAAGCCTTTGTATTTGAACCTAATAACGCGATCACTTGGATGAAATTTAAAGGTCAGACTCACAACTGGTTACGTCAATTATGGTTAAAAGGAGGGTTACGGGGAACCCAGCAAGAACACGCATTTGAAGTTTTACTGGGAATTGACGAATCAATGACTGAAGCTGATCTAAGAGATGGAAAAATGATAATGAAAATCAAGTTAGCGCTGTTAACGCCAGCAGAATTTATTGAACTGAATCTAACATTTGATTCCGAACAGTACAAAGCCATTAAACAGGGGGAAACATGATGAATCCACTCACCCCTTCAGTGTCACATCGTTTTATTGCCAGTTTTCTCTTTAATAATATCCCCAGCCCTTTCGATATTGCTTTCCAACGTATCTCCGGCCTCAGTCGCGAATTGAAAACAACACAACACAGTCAAGGGGGAGAAAATATCAGAAATACCTGGTTGGCCGAAAAAATTCAGCATAAAAATGTCGTGTTGGAGCGTGGGGTGATGATCATCACCCCCCTGACATTAGTATTTGAGCATGTTCTAAGCGAAGGTAAGGCAATTTATGCCGATGTGGTCATCATGCTTCTGAATGAACACTCAATTCCTGTGACAAGCTGGACATTAAGTAATGCGCTGCCTATACGTTGGTCCACTGGTGATCTTGATGCCAACAACAATTCCATTTTGATCAATTCATTGGAATTAAGTTATCAGGATATGATCTGGTTAGGAGTAAAAATATGACTATTGAAATTAAAGAATTGATTATCCAGGCCAAGGTGATCGAGCCTTCAAGTAAAGAGTTATCTTCACAAACCTTGTCCCAAAGGACATTAGCTCAAGAAAAGCTAGATAATGCTCGCTTAATTGAAGTCATAAAACAAGAGGTATTAGAAGCTTTACGTGAATCTGGGAGAATATGATGAGCTTTCTCGAACGTAACTTATCTAAACTCACGCTTACCGCCTTTAAAGACCGAGAAGGTAAAGCCTCAGCAGGTAGTTTACAAGCTATGTACAACCCTGATTCTATCCATCTTGATTACATGAACCATTATCAGAAAGATGAAAGTGTTAACAATACCAACCAGAGCAATCGTTATGTGTTATCTAAACCAACGGGTCTGTCACTGGAGTTGCTATTTGATGCCACAATGCCCGGCAATAATACTCCTGTAGAAACACAACTGGAAACACTAAAGTCGCTATGTGCCATTGATGCCACCACCAAAGTCCCCCATTTTTTGAAAGTCAAATGGGGGAAAATGCGCTGGGAAAACAAAGGCTATTTTGCTGGTCGAGCTAACGGTCTTACCGTCAGATACATACTGTTTGATCGAGATGCAACCCCCTTGCGAGCCAATGCGACCTTATCCCTGGTTGCAGACGAAAGTTTTGTCATTCAAGCCGCTGAACAACAATTAAAGTCACCTCCTACTACTACAGTCACTGCCATTGATAAACTTTCTTTACCGCTGATAGCAGCAGGAGCCAGCACTTCCCTGGCGGGGAGTATTGATTATCTCACACTCGCATGGCAAAACGCTCTGGATAATCTTGATGATTTTACCCCAGGGAAAATATTTCAGGCTAAGGATAAAACATGAAGTTATCCTCATTACCAGCAATCGAGATCATGGTAGATGGTGCCCCGCTCAGTCAATTTTCCGTCATCAGTATCACTATCAACCAACATATCAATGATATTCCCTCAGCAAATATTATCTTAGGGCTTACTGGCGATATCATTCATATCTTTGATCACAAAACACAAGAAGAGCTGACAAATTGCCGCCCAAACAGTGAATTTGTTGCACAGATTGAAAAGGAAATTGTATTTAAGGGTATTATTGTTCGACAACAGCTTGAACTCAAAGGTCAAGATAGTCTGGTAATACTAACCGCCAAACATCCATTACAAAAATTGACTCATGGCCTCAATTCACAGCTATTCAGTCAACAAAGTGATGAAGAAATTATCAGGAAATTATTTAATCAAGCAGGTATCCCAGTAACCATCAAGCAAAACGCCCAACTTCGGACTGTTCATGAACAAATGGCACAATTTCGCTGCAATAACTGGGTCTTTTTGAGAAAACGATTAAATGCAACAAATACCTGGATGCTTCCTGGTACAGAGACAGTGACATTGGTGACACCTGAATCGCTCAATCAATCAACAGTACATACTCTCAGCCAACAGAGCAGTAGCCAAGACATTAATATACAAGAAGATAATCATCAGGAAATTGTGCTCTTTGAGGCCAGCCTTCAATGGGATAATCAATATAATCCTGAAACAGTGAATATAACATCATGGGATATTGTTGAGCAGGAGTTGTCCCAGGCCATTCAGGTGAGCAAGAGCGAACTGGGTAGTGGGCAACTTGCCTCCGATAACGTATCTTCCTTAACTAATCAGGGATCACAATGGATTTTCAGTTATTCATTGGATAATGAACAAACTCTAAATCTTGCGCAAGGTATTCTGAATAATCAACGAATTCATAATGTCTCCGGCCGTTTTTACGTGGCAGGCGATAATCGCTATCAAGCAGGGGATATACTGGAATTAACTGGCTTCGGTCAGGCCATGGATGGTCGGACAATAATCACTGGCGTCAACCAAAGCATTAATCAACAGCAGGGTTGGCGTACCCAATTGACTTTAGGTATGCAGCCAGAGGCAAGACAACCTGCATCTCAAGTAAAAGAATTGCATATCGGGATTGTGGAAAAATTCCAAGAAGATAGCCAATCTCTGGATCGAATACCAATCAAAATCCCTGCTTTTGGCTCAGGTAGTGACACACTGTTTGCTCGCTTAAGTAAACCCTATGCCAGCAATGAAAGCGGATTTTGTTTCTACCCTGAGCCGGGGGATGAAGTGATTATCGGTTTCTTTGAATGTAATCCTGATTTCCCCGTTATATTAGGTTCGATGCACAACCCTAAAAATAAAACTCCGTTAGCGCCTAGCGAAGAAAATTCGATGAAAACACTAGTTATCAGGCAGGCGGAAAATCAACAGTCACTTATTTTCAACAATAAAGAAAAAATAATCTCTATTAATAGTGGAGAACATAAATTATCTTTACAACAGGATAAAGATATTACGTTTGATTCAGTTAAAAATCTTATTATGACAGCCACTGAGGAAATTAAATTACAAGCTGAAGAATCCTTATCTGCCAGTGGACAATCTGGAGTTGATATTAAGGGAGCCAACATTAACTTAACGCAATAATTTATTTAAGCCTAAGGTAACTAAGATGGCGAAAAAAATACTAGCTGAACTTTATGGTCGTGGTTGGGCATTCCCTCCCCAATTTTTTATCAATGAAGACCAAAAAATATCTGGTGTAACCCTGACCGAAGGAGAAATAAATGTCCGCCAAAGTATGAGTATTCTTTTTTTGACTGAACCTGGTGAACGCATTATGCGTGAAGAGTATGGTTGTGGTCTGTCTGATTATCTTTTTGCTAATATCAGTGATGAATTAATGGCAGATATTCAAACCCGTATTGAAGAGTGTGTATTGCGTTATGAACCTCGTGCCAACATTACAGATATTCAGATCAGCCAAAGAACAGATTTTCTTAATACCCTTCATATTCAAGTCATTTATACCTTAAGAGGTAGTGATATCAACCAACAACTTGAAAGTATCCTTACAATTAATGAAGGACAGTTACAGGTGATTCTATGAGTGGACAATTTATCGTTGACGGTGACAGCCTGTTATTTGAACCTTTATTCGGAGACCGTGAAGTCACTATTCTGGAACCAACAATTATTCGAGGCAACGGACACGCTACAATCCAGGGCAAAAAAATGGTGATTCTGGGTGATGAAAAAGAAGTAGAATTTGAAGCAGAGTACATTACACCGGAGCACCCAATTCCCGGTATGGGAATAGTCACCATAGCTGAACTTGACAATAGCCAACAAGCCAATTTTTGTCGCACACCTATCACTGCCATTGTTGTCGGACAGCAATTCACCGCTCGTTTTATCCCTAATATACTTGCTGATAATCCGGAAACGGGTCCAGATGTGCCGGAACCAAGTATGGGTAGAGGTATTTTTATTACCAGTCAATATATTGTCAGTACAGGATGAATATTTCTTAAAAAATCACATTCAGAATAAAAATCAAGAAAATATCTAAATAATAGGTAATATAATTATGGAAAAGAACGGACTAGAAAATAAACTTAAAGCTATTGCACCTGATATTGACTTTGAACTTGATGATAGAGACATACTGGACACGCTAAATTGGCTGGAGGAATATACTAAAATAATTCCTTTTGGCAACAATGAAAAACAGCATTGGAATTCCTTTTATTTTATTGAAGATAACACCCCGCAGAAATTAGCGGCCATTTATCAAGGCATTTATGAATCAAATGGTTATTTGCCTCCACATCATGCTTTCCTCTTTGCTTTTTTAAAGATGATGGAGACAGTTAAAATATTACTAAATACTTTCCCTGCTCGGCATCGCAATCTCTATTATCAAAAATTATTAGGATTAAAACTCAGAGAAGCCCAAGCAGACAGTGTTGCTTTAAACATTATGCTAAATAAAAATACGAAAGAATATTTTATTCCTAAAGGTACCCTCTTTGATGGCGGGCGAGATAGTGCCGGAAATCCGTTACAATATGCTTCAGAATCAAATTTATTGGCTAATCAGGGAAAATTGACTGATTTATACTGGTATAAAAAAGATAAAAATAATGGGCAAACAAAAATACTTTTAGATCTTGCAAATAAGATTACATTTCCTCAAGACGGTATTCGGCTTTTTGATTCCATCTCCAGTCATATTCCGGTTTTACCCGGTTACTTGATTACTTCTCCTCTTTTGGCAATGCCAGGAGGGAAACGCAGTATTACACTTACACTTGCAAACAAGTGGATAGGCGATTGTGCTCATATCAGCGCTAAAGTGAGTTCACATGATCACTGGCTTTCATTAACACCCGTAAAAACAGATAATCTTCAATATATCAAATTATGCTTATCTGCTAATGAAGGGCCTATTACTCCCCCTAATAACCTTGAAAATATGATATTTAATGTACCCGTATTAAAGATAATCACTACTCAAGGACCGACTCTACCAGAAATTACAGATATCGAAATCAATATTAATGGCAATCACAACGTACGTTATTCTTCTGATAGCGGTATTGAACAAGCGGATAAAACCAGTTTCCCGTTTGGCCGGTTATCACCACTAGGCTCTGGCTTTAATCTGGTTTCTCCTGAATGGTATAATACGGCAAACGCAACACTTACCCTTAATCCTCAATGGAGCGGATTACCTAAAGAAAGCTTTAAAACGTGGTATAAAGGGTATGATCCTGAAATTGATAATAGTGATTTTAAAATTCAAGGATATTTAATCACACCCCAAAAAAGAGAAAAATTAAATAAAGCCCAGCCATTATTTGAAAATAATGGAAATGCCCCTCCACAAGGGCAAAGTTTGACATTTACATTACCGAATATGGATTATCCTATTGCAAAAAAAAATTCCCCCAATGACTGGCCTGCATCAATACGCGTTGAACTGGTTGAACAAGATTTTATGCATGATCAATATTGGAAAAATCCTAAAGGAAAAAATATACCTTACACGCCAAAAATCAGTACATTATGGGTTCAATTCAACGCTAAAGCCAAATCTGGGCAATTTTCTACTTATCCTCTCACGCCTTTTGGTTGGTGTGACAAAACATCTTTAAACACAACACTAGCAACCAACAACGAATTATATTTAGGCTTTACTAACCTCTTACCAGGACAAACTTTATCACTTTATTGGAGATTAAAAGGTTCTCAGGAATGCAATTTATCCTGGTATTACCTTAATAAAGATAATAACTGGTATCCATTAAACAAATGGGTTGATGATCAAACTCAAGGCTTACTGAGTAGTGGTATCTGGAGCACTTTATTACCAACGGATGCATCAGATCAAGTTACTCAGATGCCAAAGGGACGGTATTGGTTGAAAGCCGAAATAACGCCCCAAAGCAGTTATCCAGTAATCAAAGGATTATTATATAACGCTATCACAGTAACCTTAACCAATCCTGAACTTATTGAGCAGGCTCACTTTATCAATGGATTAGCCGCCAACAGCATTAAACATCCCGTTAAGGCATCAATTGAAATTAGTGGAATTACGCAGCCCTGGGCCTCCTGGAATGCACGTCCACGAGAAACAGAACAGGCTTTTCTTGCGCGAGTTCCTGCCCGATTGTTCCACCGTCATCGGGCATTGAGTTGGAAAGATATTGCGACTTTATTGAAAGAACATTTTGTCAGCATATTTGATATCCTGATACCTTCAATTAATGAATTAACCAAGATCCCTGTATCAGATACACGACAATTGATTGTAATCGCCAATAGCCGTTACAAAGATAACGACGATGTTTTACGCCCGATTCTGAATACAGCTCAATTGACAGAAATGACCGAATGGTTAGATCAATTCATCAGCTCGTGGGCTACGATTGAAATTAATAACCCAACTTATGTTGACGTTAAAATCAACTACAACCTAATGTTTATTTCAGGCATTAATCCTGACTATGGCCACACTCAACTACAAAAAGAATTAAGCCAAAAATATATGCCATGGGGAACAAATAATACCCTTGGTGTAACCACTGGCAACCGTATTGACTATTATCAATTATTGGCCACGATCCAGCAATCACCTTTAGTTGAACGAGTGACTAATTTAAGCCTTACACGTGATAAAAACTCGCCAGGTATTATCGGTGAAAGTATTGAAGCCCTTGATAATGAAGTGCTGATTTTAGTATGGCCAAATACAACTCATCCAAAACAAGGTGCTAATAATGAATAATCAAGATGCGCTGTTTCCCATCATCAAAGAAGATATTACTTTTGATACCTTACTCACTCAGGCCAAGCAGATTATTGAACAACAGTCCAGCCAAAACTGGAGTTATATTGGTGAAAGTGATCCCGGCATTACATTATTAGAAGCCTGTTGTTACGGTATTTCCGATCTGGCTTATCGTCATTCATTACCACTTAAGGATTTGTTGACTCTTGAAAAAAAGGAACAGCTTCCCTATGACGGTATTTTCCCAACAGAGTTCGGACCACAAAAAATGCTAACATGTGGACCAATTACCGCAGAGGATTACCGCAAGGCTTTACTGGACCTCCATAGCCACGATAATCTAAACGATTCCATCAACAAAAACAGTATGGATACTGAAAGCAGTACGGGTTATTTCCTCTTTAATGATGTACAGCTTATTCGCGAGCCTGAAAAAGAACGTTATCAATATTGGTATAACAAAAAAGAAAGAGAATACAGCTTTACTTCCACTAAAGATAGTGAACAATTGACGTTAAGAGGGAACTATTGGCTTTATTTAGTTCCCAGCCGAGAAACAGAAATTAATAAAACGCTGACTCAAAAAAGTCTAGATACTTTCCTTAAAAATAACCGTAATATTTGCGAATATATCAATAAAATTATCTGGTTAAAACCTACAGACTTAATCTTACAGATTGATATTGAGATTGATGATGATGTTAATGATATTGCCAATATCATTGCCCAGGTTTATAGAATTGCAGAACAGTTAGTATTAGAAAAACCTGAACGTTATACTACCCAAACCCTGCAAGAACAGGGGTATAGTAATGAGGAAATATTTTCTGGCCCTAATTTAAAGCACGGTTGGATAGCGAAGTTACCACCGACTAAAAATTATGCTGACTCGACAAAATTACATCTGAACCATTTGGTTAATCAACTATTGACTATCAAAGGGATACGACATATTACTCGATTGGCATTAGCAATAGATGAAAAAAATAGCCCAATATCTTCGTTACAAGATGATAACTGGTCTTGGAAAATCGCTCAGGGGTATTATCCAAGACTCTGGGGAGCTAATCCATTAGAATTAATTACCTCATCAGAAACACCCCTAAAAATTACAACAAAAGGCGGAGTAACTGTTACTGCCTCTCAACAACAAGTAAAGGAAAAAAACATTCCCTTACCCCTAATCAATACAGAACCGGTATTAATCAATTGGGGGAAAAATCGTAAGACATTAGACTATTATTCTGTCAGCAATAAATTACCTGACTGTTACGGTTTACAAAGCAATGCAAAAAAAACACACCAAGAACAATTACAAAAATTTATGTTGCCCTTTGAGCAAATGCTAGCAAATAGCTGTGCCGAACTAAATTTATTACCTAATTTGCTGGCATTTAAACAACGAGGAAATAAAGTATACGGTACACAATGGCCTTTTAATTCTGATCAGTTTAATAATCAAAATATTCATCAGAATATCAAATATGATTTAATTAAGAAATTAAATCATGATGTGGAAATTGAAAATGATAATGGTATCAATCAGAAAAATTATACAAAAGAACTCACAATATTAAATTATTTATTAGGTTATTTTGGTGCTCAATGCTCAATCAATCCATTAATTTCAGAACAAAAAGAATATCTTTCAATTCAACGCGGCTATCTGGCTCAACAACCACAGCTCGCCTATCAACGTAGCAATATCCGCATTGATAAAGTCTCTGCTCTTCAAAAGCGGATCGCAGCTCGCATAGGCCTGGGGGAAGAATGCTTTAGCAAAACGCCAAATCTAGCTAAATTACCTTTTTATTTGATTGAACATCGCCAGTTGTTACCAATAAAACCCGATAAAAAATTTGATACTGAACAAAAACCAGATGCTCTGGAAATCACAAATGATCAGTTGAAGATCACACAACAGGATACAACAGGTCGTTTATTGCAAGGGCAAATTATTA
The DNA here is from genome assembly GCF_002632755.1 of Xenorhabdus ishibashii. NCBI lineage: Bacteria > Pseudomonadati > Pseudomonadota > Gammaproteobacteria > Enterobacterales > Morganellaceae > Xenorhabdus > Xenorhabdus ishibashii. The sequence continues at coordinate 393,672 of NZ_NJAK01000002.1, forward strand.
ATTTGATTATCATCGAAAATGATAACAGAAAGATTAAAATAATGGGACAAATAATTACCAAGGTGACAGAAAATACCTTTTACCTTAATGCGCAAAATAGCAAGGATTTAAAAAGTAAATTGAAAAAAGTACAAGAGGCTTTTAAAAAAGGCACTTTACGCTGGCAAAATAGTCCTGTTTGGCTAAAAGATATAGATTATGAGCTCTTTTATTCCAATGAAGATAATCAGAAAATTGCCAAAGATGAACGATGGATCACTCTTGCCCCTCAAATTCCTTTTCCAGCGATGATTAAAGAAAATGATGAAATTACACTGGAATATAAAACAACCCCATCAGATAAAAGAAAATCTTTAAATTCTGATTCACAAGAAACTGTTCCTGAACCGCTAAAATTAAAAGCACATATAATTCAATTTAATCGTATTAAAAGGAAAATATTAATTAGGCTTGATAATAATTCACCTGGTGTTTTTCCCATTCCTGGAAAAACATCTCACTATTATTGGTACTTTTCCAACCCTGAATATGCTGTAACTGATCGTTTTTCATTTGTCGTCAGCGCAGTTTTTAACAATCAGTTATTCAATAATAAAAAATTTACCATTGATCCTTATAAACTGGACGATTGGATAAAAAACGAAATTTTATCTGAATTTCCGGCTCATATTTCTATCATCATGCACTGGCTATCTCCAGAAAATTTTGAATCCTTCGCTAACACTTATAAACTTTGGCAAAACAATGGGATACCTTTAGGTGATGAAGCATATCAAATTTTGGAGATGTTAACGCTTGGTCACCTCCCCTATACAGAAAATGGCATTGGTCACATGACAGTTGCTACACCAGACCAAAGGATTAAAGTAATAGGTCAATCAGGCAATGAATGGCATCATGAATTTATTGAAAACGAACAATTATTCTATGTACCAAAAGACTAAATGAAGACATAAAACCATATAAGGTGATAAGATGGAAAATAAACACAACATATCTAATACAAAAGATGTAAATAATAAATCAGAGCTCCCTACAACAGACGAGTTGAAAAAAAGCTTTAAAGCAGGCAGTATCCCTTTAGAATCCGATTTTACTGACTTAATTAATCTTGCCGATATTGGTCGTAAAGCAACAGGGCAAGATCCTGGACAAGCAAATGATTCTAAATCAGGTTTAGGATTAGATAATAGTGGGCGCTTGGTAATTCAAACCGGATTTGGTATTAATATTGAAAATAATAATGTTTCTATTAAATCTGGCAGCGGTATTATCGTTGATAATGATGGAGTATCAGTTGATCCTAATACAATCATTCAATTTAAAGCCGGTAATGGCATTCTAATCGATAATAATAACATTTCAGTTAAACCTTCCAATGGAGTCAATGTTGATAGTAATGGCATTTCTATAAAAGCCAAAAAGGATGCAGCCATTAGTCTTGATTCAGATGGCATAGCAGTTGAATGTTGGGATGGAGGAGGAATTACTGTAACTGATAGTACCGGCCTTTATTTAAAATTAGTAGGAGGAGCCTCCGGTAATTGGAATGGTATTAGTGGCTTAGAATTAAGTGATGAGGGGGTAAAAGTTAAAGCAGGTAATGGTATTAGAGTTGATGAACATGGTGTCAGCGTTAACGCAGATTTTTTATTAGATTATGTGAATAATGTCATGGCGACAGAAATAAAAAATAATCTAAAGACGCATATAAAAAATATTACTCTAGATTCTGTTCTACATATTGTTCCTCCAGGAACAATTGTGCCACTTCATATTAAAAAGGATTATTATGTTGACGGTCAAGGCCATGATTTACCCCCACCAGATGGTTGGCTATGGTGTGATGGACAAAATGACACTCCCGACTTAAATGGTCGAGTAGATGGTGAATACAGAGTAAATATCCCTGTTGGTAGTGATGATAAATCTGATATAGCAATGAAAATAAACCTTGGTGTCCCAGACGACCCTGAAGAGATAAAAGAAAGTGATTTAGTAGGATGGTTATATGAAATGAAATATATAATGAAAAAACCCGGGCCTTATAGTGGACCTTATGGCTGATAATTAATCTTGTTATCAGTTCTCATTGACCGATGATATAAATAAAATTATGGAAATCAAGGCCGATCTTGCTATCATTGTAATATCGGCCTAAATCATCCTGATAAATTGATAATAACATGAAAAAGCATGATAAATAAAATCTCAATCTATATTGAATTCAATAATCAAAAAATAGCAAATGAAATTTTGCACAATTCCACTTTAAATAAACGCGATATAAAAAAAACGATTAATACATACTTTAAAAAATACGCCAGTGAACAACAAATAAAGCTAGAAACAGTGAACCTAAACCTTGGTGAAATATACCTTAATGAATTCAATTCAATATTCTTAATGTGTATTATGGATTCTCTTAATCATGTAATAGAGAAATCTCAAAAGAATAATAATACTGAAATCAACCATGAGAAAACTTCATATCAAGATATAAGTAATGAATCAAATTTATTAAAAAAAATCATTACAATTAACAATAATGAATTTATTTCACATTTACATCAGAAAATCGAACCATTAATAAGTGAAAAAATTAACAACCTAGCGCAATTAGTTAATATACAAATGAAAACAGATACAAAAAGAGAAATGTTATCTGGAGATACAGTAACACCTCTGTATCAAAACAATATTATCTATCCAGAAAAACTTATACTCAATGTTCTAAGATATATACAAAAAAACAACCTTCAGGGTATTAAAACAGTTTCATATCTTGAAACGGGAATAAATAATGGCACACTTAACTTAACTGATATTATAAATTTACTCTATAACATCATAGAACAGAACTCACTATTGAATGAATGGTTATCAATTTTATGGAAGACCCAGAAAATTTCACAATTTTACAAAAAACACCTACCTGAAAAAGAGTACACAAAATTATCCCAGCACTTTGACACTAAAAACACACCAGGTAATAGACCATTTTTACAGCAAACAATATCTACTGATGACACATTAACCGAGCTATTACAGACATTATCTGCTGTTAACAACGAAAATTTACCACAATTAACCCAAAATAAAATTACATCAATAACAGAAACCGTTTTACAAGAAAGCATTGAAATACAAAATATTCTTCACCTTTTTCAACATCCAGTATTATATAACTGGGTAAAATCAGACAGGCTAACACCATTGTGGCAATTAGCACCTATTTCAATATCGTATAAAAAATATTTTCCTACTAAGAATCCGCCGGTAATACAACAGAATTTTAGCATCAATGATATAAATAGCCATAAATCTGGTATAAAACCAGTAATTAATGATGTGACTTTCTATAATTCTGAAGCAGACAAAGTCTCATTAACTGAATTAAAATCCCCATATCAAATAAAGAATGCTGGAATACTCATTTTATGGCCAATGATATCTGCATTATTTAGACAGCTCAATCTATTTGATGGACAAAATTTCATCCATCTTCGGGCTCAATTTAAAGCAGTTTATTTCTTAGAATATCTAATTTGGGAAACTGGAGAAATTAAGATAGAAAAAAACAGGCTAAATAATGTGTTATGTGGATTACCAATTGAAGAAAATGTTATCACCACGCCGATAAAACGGGAAGAAAAATTGATAATAGAACAATGGTTAAACGCAATTATTTCTCAGATTCCTGTCTGGAAAAAACTTACTCATAATGATATTCGTCAACTGTTCTTACAACGCCCAGGAGAATTGTTAATTAATGAAAGAGAGTTCAATGTTACAATACAATGTCAACCGTTTGACATACTATTAACCGATTGGCCCTGGCCATTAAATATAGTAAAGATGCCTTGGTTAAATCATCCGTTATTAATAAAATGGAATGAATTTTAATTTTCACTAAAATTAAAATTCCAAATAAATAAAAACACTCATCTTAAATAAGATTAAATCAGGAAAGTAACCATGAAAGAAAATAATACAAATTATGCATCAGAGCACCGCACTATTACCTGGTTAGAATTCAATAAAACTGCAAAGCCAAATGAAGAAATAATTCAGGAAATTTATGTCTCTCCACCTGATGATAATATAGAAATCATATTTACTTTAGATAATCCTAATGTTGCTTTTAAAGAGCATGATGATGGTAATCCACAAAAATGGACTACCACAACAAACTCTTTAGGTCATAAACGTGTACATATTTGTTTAACTAGAGACATGGTATGCGAATTCACATTAAACGCACAACTTTTTAATTCCCCATCCAAACTCTCAGCTAATCCTTTATCGTTAGCATTTGTATCTGGACCACCGGCGAAAATCACCTTAGATATGTATGGTGTACAATATCACGTACATGTGAATTATTGCCGTCCCCATGTAGAATATTTCGTTGATTGTAAATATGATGAAGATCCTTATTATCCAGTAGCAGCGACAGTCCGAGATATTGATGGTTTTCCTGTACAAGGCGTGGATGTTTCTTTTACAATGGACTCTAATACATATAGAAGGACAACAAATAATTTTGGGGTAGCAAATTGTACATTTGATGGTATTTCTTATCTTCATACATATCATGTGACAGCACAAATAATAGGAACTTATATAGAAAATGATATCACTTTTCAATAATGTGTGATTCAATAAAAAACATCTTCCCTCTCTATAAGTAGAGAAAACACATTGATTGTATTTTAGCCTGTCCATGAGATTAAAAAACATTGATATATTTAAAATCAATCAATAATCTAAACAGTAAAAGTACTACCTTCATCTAAGGTGGCACTAATTTCCCCTAGAGGATTCATGATAAAATCTCTATAAATAATCCCCTAATATTTCTGCCACTCCGAAATCTAAAGATCAATAAATCAAAACTAAAATTTATTGCTGAATACACCAAGAAGCATAGGTTTCAATTAAGAAGAAAAGATATTTATTGAAAATAATACTATATTTTAACAGGAAAAAACCATGAAAGAAAAAAATATAAGACATACATTTAATTCCCAAGGTCTAACTTGGTTAGAAAATAAAAAATATGTATTACTAGAAGAAGAAATGATTCAAGAAATTTATGTCTCCCCTCCAGATGATAATCAGAAAGTCACATTTACTTTATTTAGTTTATCTAGTTCAGATAATTCCGATGTTGCTTTTAAAGAGCATGATAGCGGCAATCCACAAGAATGGACCACAACGACAAATGCCCTTGGCCATAAGCGGGTTTATATTCATTCAGTTAATCAGGAATCCTGCAAATTTGAACTAAATGCATTCTTCCCTACTCTTCATGCTAAACCTTTACTATTGCAATTTACTAATGAATCTCTTGCAGCAATTACACTAGCACAAAATATAATCGAAGACGAACCGAGTCTATTAACGGTATCATCTCAACCTCTAACTTGGATAGAGCTTGAGAAAACTGCATCATTAGAAGAAGAAATGATCCAAGAGATTTTTGTTTATCCCCCTGATGATAATATAAAAATTACATTTACTTTAGATAACCCCAATGTTGCTTTTAAGGATCATGATGATGGTAATCCACAAGAATGGACTACAATAACAAATGCCTTTGGTCATAAGCGCGTTCATATTCGTTCAGTTAATAAAGAACCTTGTATTTTTGTGTTACGCGCATTCTTTCCTGCTCCTCATTCTGAAACTTTATTATTAGAATTTAAAAAACTTCACTATGAAATTATACTCAATAACCACGAAATGAAAATTTTTGATCATAAACAATATAAAATAACAGGACGTTTAGTCTCTAGATTAGAAGGTTCAGATAACAGTGTTGGTATTTCCAATGCAGAATTAAATATAGAAACTGGCCCTGCGATTCTCGTTTCTGGGTCAATTACGATGACGGATAATAATGGTTACTTTAGTTTCACAATAACAGCGGGTTATTGTATGAATGAGCAAGGAGTGTGCGCTTCACTCATTGAAATACGGTCTAAGTATGCAATTACAGTAATGGAAATTATAAATTTTGCTAATTATCGAGGGTAAAATGTAGACTGATAAATGGTAAATATAACCCTCTAAGTTATCAATATTTTTACAATAAATTTCATAAAGCACTTTATTGATAAATATCAATAAAATTCAATTTAACTGATTTCGTAGTTAAATTAAGGTTATTTATATTATTAAATAAACATTGCCCTCATTTGATAGAGAATAATCTATGAATATTCCTAAAAAAATCCATTACTTCTGGACAGGAGATAAAATTCCAGAAAGTAATTTACGAAATATTATAGCGATAAAATATGAAAACCCTGGTTACATTGTAAATATTTGGGGAGAAAATAAAGATAAATCACTTATTTTAAAGACATTAAATTCACTTAAATTTAGAGCCGAAAAGGGTAACTTTGATATTGGTGACTTGTCAACCAACCTTATCTACAAGAACATTGATACAGCATTTAATATTTTATACGAAAATGTTGATCCAGATTGTTCACATAAACATTCTGGATGCTTTAAAAAAACCAATAACAATTCCATAAAACTTTCGGAAAAAAATAAAAAACGCTTTGGTGATCCTTTAGAATTAATGCGTTATTTACATCATGTCTATAAACTTCAACTACATGGGGTTTATTACAATTATGCATCAGCAAGTGATATTGCACGTTTAGTTATTTTATACACGGAGGGAGGAATATACCTTGATACTGATGTTAAATTGACTAACTCACAAATCATTAATTATATTGATGATGATCATACAATAAATTCCACCGAAAAGAATGATGCTATTAAAAACAAATCCAGATTTGATAAAATAGTGATCCACTCAGATATCGGTTTTGGTGACGTATCAGGAAAAGGATGGAAGAAAATAAACAGTGATACTATAACCACTATATTCGGAAATGCTATTATTTCAAGTCCTATTCAATCAAAAAAAGTGTTAGATATTTTATTCCACATATCTATGTCGTTGAAAAGACGCCATCTTGCCATTCAAATTAATCAACTTGATAAATCCCATAAAATAAATAAAATTATAATGTTAGAGAAAGAATTTGAAATTGACCGTAAAATAGATAATGCCTTAAAATATCATAAAAGAAACGAAATAAAAATGGATATGCGATGTAGTATACTTGATCCTATATGGAGAACAGGTTTTGTCGATGACAAAACTAAATCATTCCACAATAGACATAGAAATGAAAATATAGCATTAAAATGTGCTGAACGCCGTGTTCGTCATACAAAACAATTAACAGGTCCAGGTATATATTCAAATTTCTTCAATTTCAAAGGGAAAGTTCCCAAAAAATATCGAATTGAAAACAGTGATGAATATGATCTTTTCTTCGATGAAGTTGATGCTAAAAGCCCTTGGGCAATTATTAATATAAAAAAACGAAAATCAATATAGTGGATCATAAAATAAATATATGATTAAATCAACTGGAGGAATTATGGCTAAAAATGTTATTTTTCTATTTGGTATGTTAGAGGAAATTGAAAAATATATTGAAGAATCACTTAACTCAGAAAGCGGAAATGAAAATATTTACTTAACATTAGTATTGTTAACAGAAGCTTTAAACTTAGAAAGTATGGAAGGAATAAAGAAATTTTACTCAGATGAGAAGTTAGATATAAATGATGAAGTCTTGGAGAAGTTTAAAAAAAATTTAGAATTCTTTATTCAATTATCAACCAGCCTAATAGAGAAAAAAATTCAACTCAGTTCCATTAAAACAATGAATATGTTTTTTAAAACAAAACATTCTAAAGAGTTACTAGATAGTTTTTTAAATTATATACATAAAAATAAAGATAAATTATCAATTCAAAAAAGTCTCAAAAAACAAAAAGACAAAAAATCTGAAAATTATTGCGCTAGATTTTTCAATAAAAACACAAAAAACACTTCGATAGATATATATAATAACATTACCATATTTATTTGGATAAAAGAAATTATTAATATATTTATCAATAATGGAGACAAGGATGGATTCGAATTTCTAATGGATTTTAAAAAAAACAAAGAAATATACAAATATCATAATAAAATTTATAATGGTATTATAGATATTTTTAGAGTTGCCTTTATAAGGAAATTATCAAAACTAACATTATCATGGGTTGATGAGGAAACAAAAAAACCAGAAAATAACATTATAGATCGAATGAAATTCATTACTGATTATATCAATGATTCTGATTATGCTGATGATATTCCCTATATTGATAATGACAATTACGTTGATAATAACAATTACACCACTAATGTTAATGATTTTTTGCAAAGTAGAAGCTTAAATAATATCGATCACTATAGTGACAGAATAAATATAAGTTATAAAACTATCGGAAAAAATTACTATCCGATTACCTTTTCAGAATATCACCGTTTTTCAAGAGATTATTCCCAAAATGAGAAAATGGAAAAAGAAAATATAAATATCCGTGAATTAGCAAAAAGAAAAGTATGGAATAAATTAGTTCCGATTAGTTCCGATTAGTAATCATCTTTCTCCTGTCACCCTTAATAATGGGCAGAAAAAACTCCTAAAAGGAAGTGTTTTTACGTAATTTATTAACTTTAAATTTAACTTCAATAAATCATGATATAAAGTCTAACTATTAGGAAAATTATGAAACAGAATATTGTTTTTTTATTTGGCACAAATGACTCAATCACGAAATACATTGATGAGACACTAAATTCAGAGAGAATTTATGAACACCATAATGCATACGTGTTATTATCTTTATTAAACAAGATTTTAGGAATAGAAAATATACATGAAATAAGTAATTTTTTTTCAAATGACGAATTAAAGTCGAAAAAAAAAGTTGACTATTTTCAATCTGTGGGATTTAGCTCAGATGTCAAATTAATGATTAATGATTTAATTAAAGAGGAAAATAAAGAAAAATTTAAAAAAAATAAAGACATATATATAAATTATGATCTTTCTGAAAATCTATTGGAAAGATGGCTGAAATATATTTATGAACATAGAGATAAATTATCAATTCAAAAAAGTCTCGAAAAAAAACGAACTAGATCTCCCCAAAAATATAAAATTGAATTTTTAAATAAAAACATGAAAAGCAATGTAGAAAGATCAGATTATGAAGCATTCTTCAAAATTATTGGGGAAATTTTCAATGAATTCATCCAGCATGGAGATAAAGCTGGGTTCAAATTTTTAGTAGCTCTTAGTGAAGATGATACTTATAAAAATAAGAAATTTATTATATATATTAATGCCTGTTTTGTTAAAGCATTCACAAGAAAAATGTCCAAATTAGCATTAGACTGGGTTAATGAAGAAACTGAATTCGGTAAACAGAACTCTATTATCAATAGTATGAGATTCATCACCGATTACATTGATGATACTCGAGATGATAATCAGCGTATGAGTCTAGATAATACCGAGACCTATAAAAATAGAAAAAATTTAAGCTACGACACTATCGGTTACAGTTATTATCCAATTACTTTTTCAGAATATCGCTATTTTAAAAAACAAAATTATCTTAAAAATAAAAATATAATAACAACACAAACAAATAAACAAATAAACAAATAAATAAACAACATAAAATGTAAGTAAAAATCGTTATCCATATACTCTTCCAGAATATCGAGATTTAATATATGAAAATTAAATTGGAAAATAATAATATATCTATTGATATATTATCAAGATTAAAAAACGTATATCATCATATAGAACGAATTGATTTACAATTACAATACTATTTCTATCAGAACAAATGCGATTTATATGATATATTACCAGAAGAATTTTTACTCTCTAAAGATGAAATAAAGCAACGCCTAAAGAAACCTTTAGGAATTCCACATTGGTTAGATCTTGAAAAAAATGATATTCTTATATCTCAAGAGATTTCTCCTCCCCATACCTTTAATGTAATATCACAATTGACTGATCGCTTTGGGCTCACTGAATTTGAGCGAGATGTTTTATTATTAGGTTTATTACCCTATTTTGACGACCGCTATCATATAATGTTTTCTATTCTAAATGGTAATAGCCAAAGGAACTGGCCCTGTCTATCTCTGGCAATTAACCTATTCAGTCAACACACAAATGATAAGCAATTACTACAAAATAATTTTTTACCGCAAAATTCATTAATCAAAAATAACCTATTACTATTTAAAAATAGTGAAGAAATTATCTTATCGAAAACACAATTTTTAACCCATAATACAGTCTGGTATTTTTTATTAGGGCAGAAAATAGTATTGCTTCCATTAATAAATTTTTCTTACTGGCATACCTCTACTTTACAAACGTGGTTTCCACCAACACTTTATCATTCACTGAAAAATATATTATTAATCGAAACGGATAAAAATTTCCCATTAGTTATACTTAGAGGTAAACAAAATAGTGCCAGGGAATTAGCTGTCAGTAATATTATGATGTTTCATGGCATTAGCACTTTAATTCTGGATTTAGCACGATTGCCAGAAGAGGAATATTCAAACTCAATAACTAATTTAATAGCAGATGCAATACGGGAAGTTAAATTACATGACGCTTGTTTATTAATTCGCAATGCTTATTTAATAACTGAAAAATATAAAATATGGCATAATGAGTTATCCTTTCTTTTCAATCAACACAAATTACGTGTAATTCTTCTGACGGAGCTACAAAATCCATTGATATGGATTAAAAATATACCAATAGTAAAAATCGACATGCCTGTTTTTACTTTCTCAGATAAAAAAACTATGCTACAAGTTAACTTACCTGATAATTCCTTACAAGAAGAAAATATAATTCAGCTATGCCGGCGTTTTTCATTTACTCCAGAGACATTACCATTAATTCTTGAAGAAGCTACTCAATACCAAATGTTACGGCAATCAACAGGTCAATTGGAAGAAATTGATTTACGACAGGCATTGAATTTTCGTGCCCAACAAAATTTTGGTGCTCTGGCTCAACGTATCACACCTAAACGTAGCTTTAAAGATCTCATCGTTTCAAATGTATTAGAACAACAACTAAAAGAAATTGTTGCAGCTATGCATTATCGTGAACATGTTCTTACCGAAGGTTTTCTGGAAAAAATAAATTATGGAACAGGTATCAGCGCCTTATTTTATGGTGAATCAGGAACTGGCAAGACCATGGCGGCTGAGGTTATTGCAGAACAACTTGGTGTAGATCTAATTAAAGTTGATCTTTCTACTGTTGTAAATAAATATGTTGGTGAAACAGAAAAAAACATCTCACAAATATTCGAATTGGCTGAGTCAGATTCTGGAGTCCTATTTTTTGACGAAGCCGATGCGCTATTTGGTAAACGAAGTGAGATCAAAGATGCTCGTGACAGATATGCAAATACCGAAGTTTCTTACTTGTTACAACGATTGGAAAATTATCCGGGATTAGTTATTTTAGCCACTAACAATCGTAGCCATTTAGATAATGCATTTTATCGAAGATTGACTTTTATTACTCGTTTTACTTATCCTGATGAAAAATTACGTGAAAAAATGTGGCAGATTATTTGGCCAAAAGCATTTAAATTATCTGACGATATTGATTTTTCTCATCTATCTAAAAAATCTGATTTGACAGGTGCCAATATTAGAAATATAGCTTTATTATCTTCAATCCTATCAAAAAATGAACACTGTGAAAAAATAGAAAATAAGCATATTGAACGCGCCATTATACTTGAACTAAATAAAATTGGCCGACTAACTTTCTAGAATTTAACAATATTGGAATTAATATGACAAATGTAATCATACCTGACAATATTATCATTACCATAAATGAATCGTTATTTTCCATTCTAAATCAATATTTAAATGCTAAGGGTAATAATATTGATATCCGTTTTGACTTACCAGAAATTAACTCCATTCAATCAGAACCAACAGTCAGTGTATTTCTTTACGATATACATGAAGATCTACAGTTGCGTTCTTCTGAAGCCAGAAGTTACGATTATGTAAGAAAAGTATTATCACCAGGTTGGATTAACATAAATTGCAACTATTCAATTACCTACTGGGATGTTAGTAAACCGTCAAATGATAGCTCTAGTCCCGACAGCAAACCTGATAATCAGGCCATACAAGTTATGACTCGCGTTTTAAGTGCGCTGGTTAATAACCGACAATTAAAAGATATACCTCATTCATACACTAAGGTGATACCACCACAAGAAAATTTCAATAGCCTGGGAAATTTTTGGCAAGCGCTTGGTAATCGCCCTCGCCTCTCCTTGTTTTATTCCATTACAGTGCCGATGAAACTTCAAGATATCGAACATGACCTTATGCCAGTCGAAAAAATATCATCTATTGTTACACCAGATGTGAAAGCAGAAAATCAACCAGATTAAAAGTAATTCATTAACCACCGCTAATAACGATGTTGGTCACAGATATGTTTCAAACAAAAAGAAAAATCCGTATAATCCAGCCCCTGCAAAGGAACCGTATAGGAAATCTACAGCCGGTATAATCGGCAATGTGAGAAGTCGCAATGAATCAAAAAGATACGAGAAAAGAGACACTTGAATTCAACAAACTCCAGAAACGCCTGAGGAGAAACGTTGGTAATGCCATCATTGATTACAATATGATTGAAGACAATGATGTTGTAATGGCATGTATCAGTGGTGGCAAAGATTCATTCGCGATGTTAGATATCCTGTTGAATCTGCAAAAAGCGGCACCAATAAAATTCAAAGTCGTTGCAGTGAACCTTGATCAGAAACAGCCGGGTTTTCCTGAGCATATTTTACCCCAATATTTTGAAAGCCTGGATATTCCCTACTACATTGTCGATAAAGATACCTACTCAGTGGTTAAAGAAAAAATCCCTGAAGGTAAAACGACCTGTGGATTGTGTTCAAGACTGCGTCGCGGCACGCTCTACTCTTTTGCAGAAAAAATCGGGGCAACAAAAATTGCACTTGGGCATCATCTCGATGACATCGTTGAAACGCTGTTTCTGAATATGTTCCACGGCGCACGTATGAAAGCGATGCCACCAAAGTTACGCTCTGACGATGGTCGTAATGTCGTCATCAGGCCGCTGGCCTATTGTCGGGAAACAGACCTGATTCAATATGCGGAAAACAAAAAATTCCCAATCATTCCTTGCAATTTATGTGGTTCTCAGGAAAACCTACAGCGGCAGGCAATCAAAGCAATGCTGGTAGATTGGGATAAGAAAACACCAGGTCGGGTAGAGAATATTTTTAAGTCGATTCAAAATGTTAGCCCAAGCCAATTAGCAGACAAAACACTTTTCGATTTTGTCAGCTTACCATTACATCGTGAGGGAGAAAGGGACGAGTATGCTTTTAACGAAGCAGTGGTATCGTCAACGAATATTGATGAGTCAATGTTTATCGATGTAACAAACATTTAAAAATAAGCGGCCTTTGTACAGGCTGCTTAAACTCTGGCAAAAAAATAGCCGATACTAAAACAAGTATCGGCATAATTAATGAGCAATTATTCTGTATAAAACTCAATATGAGAAAAACTACAATTATGGAGCACAACGTTCAACGTTGTCTTCACCTGCGGAACCTATAGTGCCTTAATCATAGGCATCAGTTATTGATTTATCTCAAATCTTATAGCCATTTGCTCCGCCTTAACCACCACGCAAAAGCCACCATTAATAATGACAATAAAAGAGTGAACAAACCGAATCCAAAGCGATACTCATTGCCTGGTATTCCCCCTAAATTGACACCGAATAATCCCGTCAAAAAAGTGGTGGGCAAAAATACCATCGCCAATAAAGACATCATATAAGTGCGGCGGTTCATGGCATCCGCCATCATGGAAGTGATTTCATCAGCAAGAACTGCGGTTCGGGCAATACTCCCATCAAGATCATCGATCCCCCTTCCCAATCGGTCAGCAATTTCCTGCATTAAACGACGCTCTTCATCATTCATCCAGGGTAATTTCTCACTGGCCAAACGGATAAAAATATCCCGCTGTGGTGCCATATATCGGCGCAGAACGATTAACTGTTTACGCAGTAATACCAATTCTCCGCGCCCAGGAACTTTCTGTTCCAGAATATCATCTTCGAACTCAATCAGATTATCATGTAACTTTTCAATAAAGTCATTGGCTTCATCAGTAATGGCTCCGGCTATTTCTACCAGCCAATTTCCTGTACTTTTCGCACCAACACCATTATGCAAATCATCCAAAATTTGATCGATGGAATGAATTTTTCGATGGCGGCTGGAGATAATCATTTTGTCATTAATATAGATGCGAAACGAAACCAGATGATCGGGACGCGCATTATTATTACGGTTCACCGATCTCAAGGTAATTAAAGTTCCTTCACCTGTACGCACTACCTTTGGACGAATATTTTCACTCACTAACCCGTCCTTGACCGGAAACGGGAGCAAGGTTGTATTCATGATCCATTGATGACTGTCCGGATCTTTATAATCGAGATGTTGCCAAACAGGCTGCTCTGATGTTACGGGTGAATCGTCCCCAAATGCCGTGATACCTCCCTTGCCATTTAATTGACAGGCATAAATTGCATTTGAACCTTTAAATACCGAGCCATAGATCGTTTCCACATCTGCTCCTTGTTTGTACTTAAATTTCGTGCTGACTCTTCATCGCTTAATTGTATTTCCGGATGATATACACGGTACGACTATAGGAAACATTTTCCTTGCGTGCCTAATAATTGTTCTAAAAATAAATTATAAGACATTGTTAATTAAACGAAGGGAGAGTATTTCTGAACATTACATCTATTTTTGTGGGCAAGATCGCACTATTCCTTTACACTGACGACGCAGTTTACTTTATAGAAGGATTAAACCATGACACAAACAGTCAAGTTTCAAGGTGGTGATATCACCGTTAGCGGAGATTTTCCACAAGCAGGTCAGGCAGCAAAAGAATTTACGCTAGTCGCTAAAGATCTTGCTGATGTAACATTGAGCCACTACGCGGGTAAACGTAAAGTGCTTAATATTTTCCCAAGCATTGATACCGGTGTTTGTGCCACATCTGTCCGTAAATTCAACCAACTTGCCAGTGAATTAGACAATACTGTCGTACTGTGCATTTCAGCAGACTTGCCTTTTGCTCAGTCTCGTTTTTGTGGTTCTGAAGGGTTGTCGAATGTTGTCACTCTTTCTACGCTTCGAGGTGGTAAATTTCAGGAAGATTACGGCGTTGCAATAAGTGAGGGTCCATTGGCTGGACTGACTGCACGTGCTGTTGTTGTTCTGGATGAAAATAACCAGGTTATTTATAGCCAGCTTGTTGATGAAATCACCAATGAACCTGACTATGACAGTGCATTAGCCGCATTGAAATAATTGTTTTATGATTGCTTTGGTTTTTCAACACAGCAACGCATTTTCTAAGACTTAGTCTTTAAAGCGCATTTCCTGGCGATGATAAAATCACAATTAGTTATTTTATCGTCGCCAGCTTATTTTATATATTGAATATGGTTAAAAGCAGTAATACCTCAGTGATTATTCATCGTCTTCATGTTCAACCAAGTGTCTCTTACCACTTAGACCATATTCCCGTAATTTATTGGCTATTGCCGTGTGAGAAACCCCAAGCCGTTTTGCCAGCTTACGTGTACTAGGATAATGGCGATAAAGACGTGTCAGTACAGAGCGTTCAAAACGCTTACTGATTTCATCCAAAGAACCCACCAGAATATCTTCATTAAATGTTACCTCAGCTTCTAGTTCCGGTAACCGGATATCCTGCGGGGTTAGTTTGTTATTCTCAAGTTGAGTCAATGCCTGATATATCGCATTGCGAAGCTGTCTAACATTGCCTGGCCAATGATAACCACACAAAAATTGCTCTAAGCCAGCAGAGAACTTAGGTTTATGCAAGCCCTGTTCTTGCGCAAAACGTGTTACAAAATAGTCCGCCAATGGCATGATATCCGCCTGACGTTCCCGCAAAGGAGGTAATGTGATGGTTAAGACATTCAGCCGATAATAGAGGTCTTCACGGAACTCTCCTTTTTGTACCAACTCAATTAAATTTTTCTGAGTGGCACAAATGATTCGGACATTCACCTTAACTTCACTTTCTTCACCAACACGACGGAAAGTTCCATCATTCAAGAAACGAAGTAATTTAATCTGCATCTGCGGCGACATTTCACCAATTTCATCTAATAAAACCGTCCCGCCATTAGCCTGTTCAAAGAAACCTTTTTTGCCCTCCAATGCATTGGGATAGGCTCCCGCCGCATAACCAAACAGCTCACTTTCTACAACATCATCTGGCATGGAAGCACAATTTAACCCAAGAAAAGGCTGTTTTCCCCTTGCACTGCGTAAATGACAAGCTTTAGCAAATTCATCTTTTCCCGTCCCTGTCTCACCAACAAGCAACAAGGGAACATCAAGAACTGCCATTTTGCGAGCTTGCTCAACGATATGAACCATTTTAGGGCTGACAGCAATAATCTGTTCAAAAGCGTCATCATCATTTACGGTTAATTTTTTGCGTAGTGACTCAATATGCGCCGTTGGATGGTTTTCACCAGAACGCAACATAATTACGGCACCTACGCATCTAACAACTTGATTTTCATCCATTAATTGCATAGGAATAATATTCATTCCATAATCTTGCCCTTTAATGGATAATTGCGCTGAATGTGGTTGATGATGCTCACTTTCAAGCCAGCGAAGAAAATTGTAATTGCTAATCAGATGACCAATGTTTTTTTGGCTAATTTTTTCTTTACTGACACCAAACCATGCTAAAGCAGCGGAGTTAACCAGTTCAACATTGCCTTTCATATCAATAGAAAAGATAGGTTCAGGAACTGATTCCAACAGTGTCCACATCGCCCTATGCTCTTTCTCTGACGGCATAAAGGCAACGGTTCTGACATCAATAACGCCATTAATACGGCGAATTTCTGCCATCAATTCACGGAACATATTGAAATCAATTTGAGTAAAATTAAGGTAAATACGACTTGCAGGAGAAATTTCAATTCCTTTCAGGTCAATATTTCGTAAAACGAGTAAATCAAGTAATTCGCGGGTTAACCCAATTCGATCCTGACAAGTCACTTCCAATCGCATTTTTCTGACCTTATTTACACGATGTTTTTAACTGCCTGAATGTTACCTGTTACTATCCAATAGATGAAGCCTTGTCAGAAAAAGTTTACAAGAAAGTAAGATGTCAAGCTGGCATGACAATCGCCATTAGCTGGCCACTTTGCTGTTAGCCGTGTCTTTGGCTGTACTTTTGTTTTTCATTGGTAACGTACTTTTAAGCTGGGTAAGCAATTGGTGACGAAAATCCCCTAACTTCGGTTTATCTCCATCAATCCACGGCAAAGGCCGACATAATTCCATTGCCTTGATGCCCAAACGAGCTGTGAGTAATCCGGCTCCAATCCCTTGTGCAGCACGTGCAGAAAGACGAGCGGCAATATCCTGTGACAACCAGTCCATACCCACTTCCCTGATTAATTCTGATGCTCCTGCAAAGGCAATATTCAGCAATACCAACCGAAATAAGCGGATGCGGCTAAAATAGCCTAACTCGATGCCATAAAGCGCTGCAATACGATTGATAAGGCGAATATTTCTCCATGCAATAAAGGCCATATCCACAATAGCCAATGGACTGACCGCGATCATCAACGCCGATTCCGCAGCAGAGCGACTGATCTCTTGTTTAGCTTGTGTATCCAAGGCTGGTTGAACTAATTTACTGTATAGCATGACAATTTCACGATCATTGTGGGTTTCATGCACGGCAGCTTGCCAACGCTGTAATGCCGGATGTTGTTGCCCAATTCCGGCCTGTTCTGCTAATTTTTCACAAAATTGCTTTCCCTTGCCGATACCGTGACTTTGCAATAATATTTTCGCAGTATCTCGTTCTTCTGTACGCTGCCGCAAATGGTAAAGGCGTCGCCATTCCTTGATCACACTACCTATTCCTGCAAACACAATCATGCCGCCTGCTGCGGCGATCCCCAGGGCAATCCAGTCATGTTGCTGCCATGCCTGGTATATCCACTGAATACATTGGGCAACAACACTCATCCCCAACAACAAGACAGCACTGGAAAAAACTTTTCGCCAAAAACTGCGTTTCGGTTTCAGTACTGCATTCACCGCACCTTCAAATTCACTTTCCTTCTCTTCTGCTTCCAGCTCTGACATAACCGGATAGAATTCTTTTTCCTGTCCAGCGAATTCTTTTTTTGCTTTTAGTGGTGGTTCGGACGATGTTTGTACAAGGTCGTCAAAATCCATTCGCGGTTTCAAAGGTTCAGTCATGTTAATTTGTCTCCCAATAAAAATTCCATCACGCTATCCATGCGGATATGGGGTAACGGTGTGTTGACATCGACGGGTTTTGGTCGGAATGATTCGAAATGAAATCCTTGTTTTTGCCAGAATTCACTATTCGGCAAGCGCTGTGGCACTTCTCCCGGAAAAAATGTCAATAACTTATCATCTGACAAACGGTTACCCTTGATGGCAGGGATTTTTTCACCTTTATGCATAACAACGCCGCTCTCTGTTGCCTGAACAGATGCAAGCCCGACACAATCCATGCTGCTCCCTTCAAACGCCGCATTTTGCCACGCTTCCTGTACCAAGTGCTGTAAGAGTGAAACAAGATTGGCATGTTGATCTGGCGTAATGTGATCAGATTTGCTGGCAGCAAACAGCAATTTATCGATGCAAGGCGAGAATAAACGACGAAACAGTGTTCGTTTACCATAATGAAAACTCTGCATCAGTTGCGTCAATGCAAGCCGCATATCATTGAACGCTTGCGAACCACTGTTCAATGGTTGCAAGCAATCCACCAGAACAATTTGCCGATCAAAACGCAGAAAATGCTCTTTATAGAATGCCTTAACAATATGATCGCAGTAATAAGCAAAACGTTCACGCAACATGCCTATATTGGTCTGTTTATCCGCCTTTGCGAGTTGCGCTTCCCCGATGCTGTCAATATCTGGCCACGGGAAGAATTGCAGCGCGGGTGCTCCCGCCAGATCCCCCGGCAAGATAAAACGGCCAGGTTGGATAAAATGCAAACCCTGCTGTTTACATTGATGTAGGTAATCCGTATAAGCCTGAGCGATTCTGGCAAGTAAGTTTTCATCAACAGGCGCCAATGGATCACATTGCTGGCATAACGCTAACCATGACTTCGCCCAATTTGCTCTTTCCCCTTTCAGTAATCCGTGCATATGCCGTGACCACGCCAGATAACTTTGTTCCAGCATGGGTAAATCCAATAACCATTCGCCCGGATAATCGACAATTTCCAGATAAAGAGTAGAAGTTTCTTTAAGGTAACGAAACAGGGAATCTTCAGAACGATAACGCAATGCTAAGCGTATTTCACTCACACCGCGCGTTGGCGTCGGCCAGTCAGGGGGAGTGTTATATAATTCTGTGACGTTCTCATCATAGGTAAACCGAGGCACCCCAAAATCTCGCTGGGGCACCCGTTTCACACCGAGTAAGCGTCCATCGCGCACAGCAGAAAACAGCGGCAATCTGGCTCCGCTGTGAACATGCAGAAGTTGGTTTACCAAAGAAGTAATAAAGGCGGTTTTTCCGCTGCGACTTAACCCTGTTACCGCCAGCCGCAAATGACGATCCATTCCACGATTAACGAGCGCTGTCAATTCGTTTTGCAACCGTTTCATGTTTCTCCTAAATGGGAATACTGTGAATCAGTCTTATCCGGCCTGTAATATCGGCAAAATTTAACATTATTTTCACTGTTACAGGCCTGCACGCTCAGAGCTGACGAAAACGGCTGCGCACATTGTAAGTATCAGAAGTCACATAGCGTTCCATTTGACGCAAACGTGCTTCGCTTGCCTTCAATTGGTAATCTATTTCGTCCAACATCTTCTGTGCTGAGGGCTTTCTATACTTTTCCTCTGCTGAATATCCCGCAGGTGCGGGATCCATGACAAAAGTCAAGATAATATAAGCCAGTACCGTTATGCCAAATAATCCAAAGAACAACGATAATACTGTGATGGTACGAATAAGCGGAGCGGGTACGTCAAAATAATCTGCCAATCCGGCACACACTCCTTTAACCATCCCCTGATCTGGCAGGCGGTATAGTTTTCGGCGGTATTGATTTGACATTATGACTGCCTCCAATTTGGATGTTCTGCGTCAAGGATCTCTTCTAACGTTTTGATTCGCTCCTGCATACGTCTGGCGTTCTCCGTCAACTGTTCCAAACGCTGAATTTCACTGTTCCCTAATTGATCCCGATTACTGTTCCGGTTGCTGTAATGCAGCCACAACCAGATGGGTAAGACAAAAAGCACAAAAATGATCAGCGGGATACCAAGAAATATATAGCCCATTATCTTTCCTTAGTTATGTATGACATATGTCATCATTGAGAATCTTTGATATTCATTTTAGCTTTCAAGGCCGCTAATTGTGCACTGATTTCATCATCTGCCTTCAATTCTGCAAATTGCTGATCGAGTGATTTCTGTTTACCCAATCCAAAAGCTTCTGCTTCCGCTTCCATGTGGTCTATCCGGCGTTCAAACTGTTCGAAGCGTGCCATTGCCTCATCGATTTTACCGCTATCCAACTGACGGCGTACCTGACGTGAAGATGCCGCGGCCTGATGACGTAGTGCCAATGATTGTTGTCTCGCACGGGCTTCTGTCAATTTGTTTTCCAGCTCACTGACTTCGCCTTTAATGCGTTCCAGTGTCTCATCCAGAATGGATAATTCGTGTGTTAGCGTTCCAACTAAGCTACTGACTTTCTGTTTCTCCATTAACGCTGCTCGCGCTAAATCTTCTTTACCCCTGCTCAGCGCCAGTTCAGCTTTTTCTTGCCAGCCATCGTTCTGATGTTCACCCATGCTGATGCGACGCAAAAGCTGTTTTTTCTCTGCCAGTGTACGGGCAGAGGTCGAGCGGATTTCCACCAGTGTGTCTTCCATTTCCTGAATCATCAAGCGGATCATTTTCTGTGGATCTTCTGCTTTATCCAACAGAGAAGAAATATTGGCATTCACGATATCAGCAAAACGAGAAAAAATACCCATAGTCATAAACCTCTTTCATTAGAATATATATATGTTATGCCTGCGTACTGTTAAAACGGATACAAGATACACGCTAAGATACTTAACTAAATACAAAATACATGCCAACTTTCTTGTCTTTATCATCCTATTGAAATAGTTGAGATATTTTTTATTTGCGTTTTTATTGCAATCCGTTAATTTAGTCAAGTTGACCAATTTCTGGTGAAAAATACTATGACTCAGTTCATTGATAATCTATTAGGTGAAGCAAACTGTTTTATTGAAATTTTGGAGCAAGTCTCAGCATTAGCGAAGTTGAATAAACCTGTTTTAGTTCTGGGAGAACGAGGAACAGGCAAAGAATTAATTGCCCGCCGGTTACACTATCTTTCTCCACGCTGGCAAGGCCCTTTCATTTCCCTGAACTGTGCAACACTCAATGAAAATCTACTTGACTCAGAACTATTTGGTCATGAGGCTGGCTCATTCACAGGTGCCCGTTCAAAACACCAAGGCCGCTTTGAGCGAGCTGATGGCGGAACCTTATTTCTTGACGAACTCGCTACGGCTCCCATGCAAGTACAGGAAAAATTACTGCGTGTCATTGAATATGGTCACTTGGAGCGTGTAGGCGGGACTCAGTCACTGCAAGTCGATGTACGTCTGGTTTGTGCAACCAACGAAGATTTGCCTGCTATGGCTGCCCGCGGAAAATTCAGGGCTGATTTGCTCGACAGGCTCGCGTTCGATGTCGTTCATATCCCACCATTACGCCAACGACAGCAGGATATTATGTTACTGGCACAGAGTTTTGCGATTCAGATGTGCCGTGAGTTGGAGCTGCCCTTTTTCCCCGGATTTACTGACGAAGCCAAACAACAGTTACTTTCCTATCACTGGCCTGGAAATGTTCGCGAACTAAAGAATGTCATCGAACGCTCTATTTACCGACATGGTATTAGTGAAAATGGTAATAGAGAAAATGAATTAGATACAATCATCATCAATCCCTTTTCACTCTCACAGCAAGCTGCTCCCCTATCCACTGAGAGTGAGATGACCAATAACTTCCTTCCCAAATTACCTGTTGATTTAAGGCAATGGCAAAACGATAGCGAAAAGAGTTTAATCATACAGGCTTTGACAGAAAGCCAATTTAATCAGAAAAAGGCCGCTGATAAACTTAATTTGACTTACCACCAGTTCCGCGGGTTAATCAAAAAACACGGTATTGATGTTAATGGCAAGATAGAGTAGACAGATAAAAAACGATAGATAAAAAAGTAGCCGGCACCCGAGCCGGCTAATAAAAATACTGGAAGCAATGTGAGCAATGTCGTGCCTTATCTGAGATACCTACTTGCTACTGCAAGAGTGTCTCTCTGAAGAGCACATGCGAATGATAATACTTATCAATTACACTTGTAAAGCATTTTATTGAGAATTTCTCTCGTTATCGTGATCTGTCCGTTGTTTTTGAGCAGAAAGCGTTAATTAAGTTACAATGGCCAAACTCTTTTCTATGACTGACATTTTATATGCGTTATTTGATTTACTGGATTATATTATTGATTTCCACCCCGACTCTGGCAGCCAAGAACGCTACTCCAGAAACTGCTGCGGGATCCATTCCAGAGCCTACCAAAACGATTCCAGAATCGAAGCCAAACAACATCTCGGAAAGTCTGCCTCATATTTCAACTTCCTTACGGCAAAACGGTTTTATTTATTGCATTAATGGCAATTTGAATACATTTAATCCCCAAATGGCTATCAGTGGCTTGACGGTGGATACACTTGCTGCGCAGATTTACAACCGCCTGCTGGGTGTTGATCCTCTTACCTATCGTCTGGTTCCTGAACTGGCTACTGATTGGGAAGTACGGGACAGCGGGGCAACTTATCGCCTTTACTTGCGCCATAATGTTGCTTTCCAATCAACCGATTGGTTTACACCAACCCGCACAATGGACGCAGATGATGTTGTTTTCAGTTTCCGCCGTGTCTTCGATAAAACACATGATTATCATGATGTTAATGGTGGTCACTACCCCTATTTTGACAGTTTACAATTTGGCGCTTCAATAAAGGATATTCGGAAAATCAATCAATATACTGTCGAATTTCACCTTAATGCCCCCGATGCTTCTTTTCTTTGGCATCTGGCAACCTACTATGCACCTATACTATCCCAGGAATATGCTGAAAAATTGCAGCAAATGAATCGGCAGGGACAAATAGATTGGAAACCTGTCGGTACAGGCCCCTTCATGCTGGAAGATTATCAGATGGATCAATTTATCCGCCTTGTTCGCCATGATAACTATTGGAAAGGTAAACCGCGCATGGAGCAGATTGTTATAGACACTGGCGCAGGTGGTACAGGCAGGATCTCAAAACTGCTCACAGGTGAATGCGATGTACTGGCTTATCCCGATGCTAATCAGTGGAATATTTTGCATGATGACCCAAATCTGCGGCAGACATTACGTTCAGGCATGAATATTGCGTATCTTGCTTTTAATACCAGTAAACCTCCTTTGGATCAGTTAGCCGTTCGTCAAGCGATTGCTTACGCCATTAATAACCTGCGCCTGATGAAATCTATTTACTATGGTACGGCAGAGACAGCAGCTTCTATTTTGCCTCGTGCATCCTGGGCGTATGATAATCGTGCTGAAATCACTGAATACAACCCTGAAAAATCCCGCAAGATGTTAAATGAACTGGGATTAAATGGGTTGGAATTAACTTTATGGGTTCCAACGGCTTCACAATCCTATAATCCAAGCCCTTTGAAAATGGCGGAGCTGATTCAGGCAGATTTGGCACAGGTTGGTGTTAAGATGTCTATCCGCCCCGTCGAAGGCCGTTTTCAGGAAAACCAACTCATGGATAAAACCCACGATATGACGCTGGCAGGCTGGTCTACTGATAGCAACGATCCCGATAGTTTTTTCCGCCCGTTATTGAGTTGTGCCGCCATTGCATCCCAAACGAATCTGAGCCGTTGGTGTAACTCAGCTTTTGATGATGCTCTTCATGAGGCCTTATTAAATCAACAACTTGCTTCACGCATCAAAAATTATCATGTTGCACAAGAAATCCTCGCGCAGCAATTACCCGTATTGCCACTGGCTTATTCGATGCGTTTACAGATCTCCCGCTATAACATCCAAGGGTTGGTACTCAGCCCATTTGGCAATAGTTCCTTTGACAAAGTCTACCGCGAACAGGAAGCCACCGTTCCTGATAAAAATAAAAAGGAAAGCAAATGATTATTTATATCCTGCGTCGTTTGTTGCTTCTGGTTGTGACGTTGTTTTTTCTTTCATTAATCAGTTTCAGCCTGATGTATTTCACACCTCATGGTGCCTTGAGTGGCGCATCACTGTCAGACGCTTATATCTACTATTTTCGTAGCTTACTCCAATGGGATTTTGGTATTTCCAGAATTAATGGGGAACGGGTTATCGAACAACTGTATAGTGTTCTCCCTGCCACGATGGAGCTGTGTGTCCTCTCTTTTTCCATGGCATTGTTAATCGGTATACCTCTTGGGATTATCGCTGGTGTCTGGCGCAATAAAAAAGCCGATATCATTATCAGTACATTTGCCCTCTGTGGTTTTTCCATTCCGGTTTTCTGGCTGGCGTTACTGCTGACCCTGCTTTTTTCACTGTATTTGGGCTGGCTACCTGTTTCAGGACGGGTTGATTTACTCTATCGGATGGAGCCTGTCACGGGTTCTGCACTAATCGATGCCTGGTTGTCAAAATCGCCTTATCGCAGTGAAATGATCAAGAGTGTTATTCTGCATATGGTTCTGCCCGTTATCACACTGGCCGTTGCTCCGACTACCGAGGTTATCCGTTTGATGCGCAATAGTGCAGAGGAAATTTCAGGCGAAAATTACATCAAATCAGCAGCAACACGTGGTTTATCACGGCTAACTATTATTCGTCGCCATCTATTGCATAATGCCTTGCCGCCCATCATTCCTAAGTTAGGGTTACAATTTTCAACCATGCTCACATTAGCGATGGTGACAGAGCAAGTCTTTAACTGGCCAGGTTTAGGACGTTGGCTTATCAGCGCTATCCGGCAGCAGGATTATTCTGCCATCTCGGCGGGCGTCATGGTGATAGGAACGCTGGTTATTTCCGTTAATATTCTGACAGATATTATTGGCGCGATGGCTAATCCCCTGAAGCATAAGGAATGGTATGCCATTAGATAATTTTTACCGCGAAAAGAAGATGCCGTCACCATTGAGAGTTATCTGGCGATTTTTCTATGCTGATATATTAGCAATGACGGGTTTTTATGGCGTGTTAATTTTAATAGCACTGTGCCTGTTGGGCGATCTTCTCGCTCCATATCGGCTTGATCAACAATTTATGGCTCAGCTTATGCCACCTTCATGGTCACATCACGGTAATGTTGCCTTTTTCCTTGGAACTGATGATCTTGGCCGTGATATTTTCAGCCGCCTGTTGATTGGTACATCTTCCACATTTGGAGGGGCATTGGTTGTTACTGCGGCAACAACCATTGTAGGATTAATTATCGGGAGCCTTGCCGGAATGACTCATGGCTTGAGATCGGCAGTTCTGAACCATATCCTTGATACCTTACTCTCAATTCCTTCATTACTACTGGCTATCATTGTCGTTGCTTTTGCTGGCGCTAGCTTGCAGCATGCCATGATTGCCGTTTCGCTGGCACTGCTGCCAAGAATAGTACGAACCGTTTATACTGCTGTACATGACGAGCTGGATAAAGAGTACATTATTGCAGCGCGGCTGGATGGCGCTTCAAACTACCATATTTTACGTTATGCCGTTCTCCCCAACATCACGGCGGTGATCGTCAGTGAATTAACCCGTGCTCTTTCCATCGCTATTCTTGATATTGCCGCGCTGGGATTCCTCAATCTTGGGGCACAACTGCCATCCCCCGAATGGGGAGCTATGCTGGGGGATTCATTAGAATTGATCTATGCTGCACCATGGACTGTTATGTTACCCGGAGCAGCAATTATGCTCAGTGTCCTGCTGGTTAACTTACTGGGTGACGGCCTGCACCGCGCCATTAACGCAGGAGTTGAATGATGCCATTGCTTGATATTCGAAACCTTACTATTGAATTCATGACGGCAGAAGGTCCCGTCAAAGCCGTTGACCGGATGAGTATTTCACTGACAGAAGGTGAAATATTGGGTCTGGCTGGCGAATCAGGCTCCGGCAAAAGTCTGATTGCCAAAGCGATTTGTGGCGTCACAAAAGAGAACCTCAAAGTAACCGCAGACCGTTTCCGTTTTAACGATATTGATTTATTACGCCTGACACCACGGCAGCGCCGTAAGGTGATTGGCCACAATATTTCAATGATTTTTCAGGAGCCACAGTCATGTCTCGATCCATCAGAAAATATTGGTAAACAGATTATTCAATCTATTCCTGGGTGGACGTATAAGGGGCGTTGGTGGCAGAGATTTAATTGGCGAAAACGTCGTGCAATTGAGTTGTTGCACCGTGTTGGTATTAAAGATCACGATGACATTATGCACAGTTACCCTTACGAATTAACCGAAGGTGAATGTCAAAAAGTGATGATTGCCATTGCGCTTGCCAACCAGCCCCGATTGCTGATTGCCGACGAACCAACCAATGCAATGGAGCCAACGACACAGGCACAAATATTCCGTTTGCTGTCGAGCCTCAATCAGAACAACAATATGACTATCCTGCTAATCAGCCATGACCTGCAAATGATGAGTAAATTGGTCAAACGCATCAATGTGCTGTATTGCGGTCAGACAGTGGAAAGTGCTATAACAGATGAGCTACTGGTGAAACCTTATCATCCCTATACGCAAGCGTTGATCCGTTCAATTCCTGATTTTGGCAGCCCGTTACCACATAAAAGTCGGCTAAATACGCTGTCTGGCGCGATTCCGTCACTGGAGCATCTACCAGTAGGTTGCCGCTTGGGACCACGTTGCCCTTATGCACAAAAAACCTGTATTGCAACTCCACGGTTACGGGTGATTAAGAGCCATGCATTCGCCTGTCATTTCCCTTTGAATATGGAGGAGCCGTAATTGGTTGAGACATTGCTGGAAGTTAAAAATTTAACTAAAACATTTCGCCATCAAACTGGACTATTTCGCCGTCATCAACTTGACGCCGTAAAACCAGTGAGCTTTAGCCTGCAACCGAAAAAAACCCTCGCTATCCTTGGTGCAAATGGTTCCGGTAAATCGACACTAGCCAGAATGTTATCAGGGGTTATTGAGCCGACTTCAGGTGAAATTCTGATTAACGGGCATAAGCTGTCTTACGGAGACTACAGCTATCGCAGCCAGCGCATTCGCATGATTTTTCAAGATCCCAGCACATCAATGAATCCTCGTCAGCGCATTGGTCAGATTCTGGATATGCCGTTAATTTTGAATACGGAGTTATCTCCCTCCGAACGGGAAAAACGGATCAACCAAACTTTGCGTCAAGTTGGTTTACTGCCAGACCATGCTAATTACTATCCACATATGCTGGCATCAGGACAAAAACAGCGTGTGGCTTTGGCTCGCGCTTTAATATTGCAACCCCAAATCATTGTTGCCGATGAAGCCCTGGCATCCCTTGATATGTCGATGCGTTCCCAAATCATCAATTTGATGCTGGAGTTACAGGAAAAACAGGGTATTTCATATATCTATGTCACTCAGCATCTCGGCATGATGAAGCATATCAGTGATCAAGTACTGGTCATGCATCAAGGGGAGGTTGTCGAACGTGGTAATACAGCGGAGGTTCTGGCTTCCCCGCTGCATGATATTACCCGCAAATTGATAGCCAGCCATTTTGGTGAAGCCCTGTCTGCTGAAGCATGGCGACAAGATATCACCTAGTGTTTTTGTTGGGTGTATTTTAATCACTGATCGGAACAGAATGGGAAACTCACCACATTTTCCTCCGGCATGGTAGAATCATCCCCGTTTATTCACCATAAATACCGTAGTTATGGTTAGATATTTATTATTTCTGTTTTTCCATAACTTTTGGTGTTTGATCACAAAGAACAATTTTGATCATAGAGAACAATAAGGATACTGCTATGGGTTTCATGACCGGCAAGCGCATTCTCATTACTGGCGTCGCCAGCAAACTGTCTATTGCTTATGGAATTGCCAAGGCAATGCACGATCAAGGAGCAGAGCTGGCTTTCACTTACCAAAATGACAAGCTGAAACCTCGTGTCGAAGAATTCGCCGCATCACTGAATTCAGATATCGTTCTGCCATGTGACGTGGCTGACGATGAAAGTATCGACGCATTGTTCGTTGAATTAGGCAAAGTATGGCCTAAATTCGATGGTTTTGTTCACTCGATCGGTTATGCACCGGCTGACCAGCTTGATGGTGATTATGTTAATGCTGTTAACCGCGAAGGCTTCAAGATTGCACACGACATCAGTGCATACAGCTTTGTCGCAATGGCAAAAGTCTGCCGTAATATGCTAAATCCTGGTTCTGCTCTACTGACCTTAAGTTATTTGGGTGCAGAGCGTGCAATTCCTAACTATAACGTCATGGGGCTGGCAAAAGCTTCTCTGGAAGCAAATGTGCGTTATATGGCAAATGCAATGGGTGCTGAAGGTGTCCGTGTTAATGGTATCTCTGCTGGCCCAATCCGTACTCTGGCAGCTTCTGGTATCAAAGATTTCCGTAAGATGCTGGCACACTGTGAAGCAGTTACACCTATTCGCCGCACTGTAACAACCGAGGATGTTGGTAATGCTGCTGCCTTCTTGTGTTCAGATCTGGCTGGTGGTATTAGCGGCGAGATCTTGCATGTTGACGGTGGTTTCAGCATCGCTGCCATGAATGAGTTAGAGTTAAAATAATAGGTTCGTCAGTATATTAAAAACAGTCCCAGCCATAATATTATGGTCGGGACTGTTTTTTTGTTTAGTCTATTCTGACGGCATGAAATTGATGTTCTGGAGTGACTATCTTATCTTGTGCGGCAATAATCTGTAATTCATATTCCTCACTCTTTTGCGTCTCCAACATGACTTCGTAGACCGCAGCCGCAACATGTTCTAAAGCAGCTTGCAATGCTTCATTCGTCAAAGATGGATTTTTCAATAGATTGGCGAGAAGCAAACCACTAGTTAAATCTCCAACACCAACTGGTTGACGTGATCCTGTATCAATCAATGGACGGCTAACGTGCCAACTATGTTCTTTAGTTACCAAAAGCATTTCAAAACAATCGGCCTGATAACCTGCACGGCTCAAATGTTTGATCAATACAATCTTGGGACCTTTTTCACATAACTCACGCGCGGCAGATATAGCTTGTTCTACACTGCCAATTTTCCGCATAGTCAATGTTTCAAGTTCCAACAAGTTAGGTGCAATAATATCACTGGCAGGCAATGCGTTATCACATAAAAATTCAGCAACTCCTGGAGCAACTATACACCCTTTTTCTGGATGCCCCATTACAGGGTCACAGAAATACCATGCATCAGGGTTGGCTTTTTTAACCTGATTCACGATATCAAGGATATAGTTTCCCTGCTCCGCAGAACCAATATAACCACTCAGAACTGCATTACAGGATGCGAGCTTATTAATTTCACCAATTCCCTGCACGATTTCAGTTAAATGTTCCGGTGGCATTACACAACCACGCCATTGAGGATATTGTGTATGGTTCGAAAATTGAACTGTATTTAATGCCCATACGTTCACCCCCATACGACGCATCGGGAAAACAGCCGCACTGTTTCCTGCATGACCAAAGACAACATGAGACTGAATTGAAAGAACATTATTCATGATGAGGCCTAATTTATTATTTTAAATTTATGAATAGATAATATTTATAAAGACACCAGATACAGTAAGGGCAACATTATCGTTGCCCTTAGTAATAATATTAGTTAATTACTTCCAATTGATAAGGCAATAATGTTTTTTACCACGGCGTAGTAAACTATAACGCCCAAATAAACAATCACCATCCGTAAATATATACATAGGTTCTGACTGTTTTTCACCATTGATGGAAACCGCATTAGAACTGATCATGGTACGCGCCTGCCCACGGGAAGGAACAAATTCGGCTGTGACCAATGCTTGTTGTAGATCAGTACCTTTTTCAAGTTCAATTGCCGGCATTCCATCTTGTGCTAATTGAGCGAAATCTTCTTCGGTCAAATCAGCAATAGCGCCTGAGAATAAACTCTCAGTAATACGCTTCGCCGCCGCAAGACCTTTTTCGCCATGTACCAGGCCAGTAACTTGTTCTGCCAATACATATTGAGCACGTGGAGCTTTACCGCTGTTCTTATCTTCTTCTTCCAGCGCATTAATTTCTTCAATACTCATGAAAGTAAAGAATTTCAGGAAACGGTAAACATCTGCATCTGCTGTGTTAATCCAGAATTGGTAAAATTTGTATGGACTCGTTTTCTTCGGATCCAACCAAACTGCACCACCTTCCGTTTTACCAAATTTAGTTCCGTCTGATTTTGTGATCAGTGGTACGGTCATGCCAAACACTTGTTTCTGGTTTAAGCGACGAGTCAAATCGATACCTGAAGTAATATTACCCCATTGATCTGAACCACCAATCTGTAATTCAACACCATATTTTCTATTTAAATTTGCAAAGTCATAAGACTGCAATAGGTTATAAGAAAACTCAGTGTACGAAATACCAACATCATCACGGTTAAGGCGTTGTTTTACCGCTTCTTTGTTGATCATCTGGTTGACGGAAAAGTGCTTACCAATATCACGCAGGAAAGCCAGTACATCCATCTGACCAAACCAATCATAGTTATTGGCTAACTCGGCACCATTTTCACCATCAAAACTAAGGAACGGGGAAACCTGGTTACGAATTTTCTCAACCCACTCTTCGACCGTTTTTTCTGTGTTCAATTTGCGTTCAGTTGCTTTAAAGCTTGGATCACCAATCAAACCTGTCGCCCCACCAACCAACGCAATAGGTTTGTGCCCAGCAAGTTGGAATCGTTTTAAACACAGCAAGGGAACCAGATGGCCCAAATGCAAGCTGTCAGCGGTAGGATCGAAGCCACAATAGAGAGAAACCGGACCTTGCGCCAGTCTCTCAGCTAACGCCTCTTCATCCGTTACCTGGGCAACAAGGCCCCGCTCTTGCAGTTGTTTAATCAGGTTATTGCTAGACATTAATGACTCCATCGGTTTGTATACTTTGCTTATATTTCCACGTTGCCGCCTTGTTAACTACGCTACAACTTGAAATCTATTGGGTATATATAAGCATCTCGTGATAAATCAAGTGCTATAGAATAAAACGCCAGTCATATAAGTGCCAGTATTAAAAACAGTAATGACCCACCACTTTGCAAATCACTGCCTTATTGGCTGTAATTTGCAATTTATTGGACTTTATTAGTTTAGGGCTTTAAAGACTGTTGTTAAGGCGCCAAACGGTCAACATTCCACTTATCACCTTCACGCTGATACAGGAAACGATCATGAAGACGATAGGCACCGCCCTGCCAGAATTCAACTGAGTCAAATTTGACCTTGAACCCGCCCCAAAAACTAGGAAGAGGTACTTCACCATTTTGAAACTTCTGTTTCAACTCCAAAAATTTCCCTTCTAAAATGCTTCTGGCTGAAATCTTTGAGGATTGCTGGGAAGCCCAAGCTGCGATTTGGCTATCCTTGGGACGGCTATGAAAATATTTTACAACCTCAACCGGAGATAAACGCTCAGCTCTGCCAAGAAAACTGACCTGTCGTTCCAATTGATGCCAAGGAAAGTGGAGACTGATCCGGTTATTCTGAGCCAGATGTTTTGCCTTACGACTGCCAAGATTGGTGTAGAATATCAGGTTATTAGCATCAAAATGTTTTAATAGAACAATGCGTTGATAAGGTTGCCCATTCTCATCTACTGTGGCAATACACATTGCCGTTGGATCGGTGAGCTTCGCTTCACAAGCCTGCTTTAACCAAAGTTCAAAAAGTTCAATCGGTTCTTCAGTAAGATCTTTTCGCCTTAATCCACCACGTATATATTCACGACGCAGTTCTGCGATATCTGCTTCATTATTTTCTGACATTTCTAACTCTCGGTTTATGAATGAGTATTAGCATATCATTGTTATCTGTTAGCTAACTGTCTTCTAATAATGATCATCTGTTAACTGACCATTATCCAACCAATTATCTGACAACCGGATAAATTGCACCTAAAATCGTTTCTCGATCCGCACCTGTGACTGATGGCAAATTACCAGATAACCCAGACATCGTTCGGAATGCCAACCAGGCAAATGCCAGTGCTTCCATATCATCACCACTCAAACCATATTTGTCTGTCGTAGTCACTTCAGTACCTGGTAACAAAGCCGATAAGCGGTTCATCACGAGAGGATTACGCGCCCCGCCGCCACATACCAGAAGACGCTCACATCCACCACTCAACATAACTTGCTGGGCAATGCTTACAGCCGTTAGTTCAGCCAATGTGGTTTGAACATCCACGGGGGCAACATCAGGGAAATCAGCCAACTGTTTCTCCAACCATGCCATATTAAAATATTCACGCCCTGTACTCTTTGGTGCAGTACGTGCGAAATAGGGATCAGAAAGCATTTTTTGGAGCAAAGATTGATTAACATTACCTTCACTGGCCCACAGTGCATCTTTGTCGTAAGGTAACTGTTTATGCCGCCATGTCCAGGCATCCATCAACATATTGCCCGGTCCGGTATCATATCCCTTAACGGCTGAGTTAGGCAGAAGTGCTGAAATATTTGCTATTCCACCAATGTTTAAAATAATACGTTTTTCTGTCGGATGCCCCAACACAGCCATATGGAATGCTGGAACCAAAGGCGCTCCCTGACCACCATAAGCCATGTCACGCCGTCTGAAATCACCGACCGTTGTAATATTGGTAAGTGCTGCTACACGGTTATTGTCACCAATTTGCATGGTAAAAGGTTTTTCACCGTCCGGCTCATGCCATACGGTCTGCCCATGACATCCGATTGCTATAATATCATTTGTAGTCAACCCTGCTTTATTCAACAACCCTTGAACAGCCTGAGCAAAGAGAGTGCCAAGCTCATAGTCAAATCTTCCAACCATGGATAATGTTGTTTGCTGCCCTTGACAAATGGAAAGTAATTTTTGTTTAAGATCTTGCGGAAAAGGATGGCTATAACTCACTTGTTGAATAACAATTTTATCACTAATCTCCGCCAAAATAACATCAACCCCATCCATGCTGGTGCCAGACATCACACCAATATAACGTCCTGATTTCATAAACACTCCCCTATTAAATAATGGATTACATTTAACATGTGCATTACATTTAATCTTACATAAACTATAAAGCACATCTATTCGGACTATATATGCTTAATGAGCATTATCAGAGTTAAAATCTGAGTTTTGGAAAGCTCTTCACAAAACATGCTAAGCTTTTGGTCAGGAATTATTCCTTTCAGAGTTCATCGTGAACATTTATTATATGTAATTGTGCATTATTAGTAGCCTGCAAATTTATTAGTTTTGCTGCTAACAGTAGTATCCGCTACTAGAATAGTAGCCGAGTACTTGGTGATCAGTTTATTATCAAGCTTCCCTAATCGGGCATTAAAATTAGGAGTGATTATGTTAAAACGTTTCCTGGTTGGCGCAGTTATAGTAACCACGTTGTCTGGCTGTGCAGACATGGGAGCACTTTCTAGTGATACTTACTCTGTTGGTCAAGCCAAACAAGCTCAAACTGTGACCTATGGCACTATTCTATCTGTACGCCCCGTCACAATTAAAGGCAAACAAACTGGTGATCCTAATATGTTAGGTCTCATTGGTGGTGCTGTTCTGGGTGGACTGCTAGGTAATACAGTTGGAGATGGTTCTGGTCAAAGGCTTGCCACCGCTGCGGGGGCTATTGCTGGTGGTCTGGCGGGTCAAAAAATCGAAGGTGCTTTAGACCAAACGAAAGGTGTTGAGCTAGAAATTCGTACGGACAGCGGAAAAAACATCATCATAGTACAAAAATTAGATAGCATCGTGTTCAGCAGAGGGCAACGTGTCAGGATCGCAAATAGCGGAGATTCTTTGACTGTATCGCCTCTCTAAAATGTTCAAATAACACAAGACAAAAAAAATCGCGGTTTACCAGTAACAAGATCTGAACCGCGATTTTATTATAGATTAATTTTTAAATTACCTGTTTATGCAATTGATTAATATTTTTTTCAATTTTCTTTATTACAGAAGCAAGCAGAATTAACTCATCATGAGTAATTCCCTCCAAAATTTCTTTTCTTGTCGAATCAATAACACTATCCACTTCTCTAATAAAATCTTCTGATTCTTTGGTTAATTTGATTCTTTTTGCACGTCGATCATTGGCACATGTATGGCGTGTAATCAGTTTCTTTTCTTCTAATTGATCAAGCGTTCTCACCAAAGATGGTTGCTCAATACCAATAGCTTTTGCGAGCTGTATCTGTGACTGCTCAGGTGGTAGTTGACTAATATTGTATAGAGTAACCCAATGTGTCTGAGTTAATTTCAACGGCTTCAAACGATGATCAATTAAAGCGCGCCAAATACGGACTAAACGTGCCAGATCTGATCCCAATGTCAATTCCAATTACCCCTCCTTATAATTAGAGACTCATATAACATCAATGAATTATCCAATCAGTTTATTCATATAAATAATGGATACTCACTCTATATCATGCTTATATTAGCAGAGTCAGCAATTTCGCTAATTACCTAATTAGTATCTCGTTGGCTTGTTACTCAACGTTGACATCTTCGTCACCCTAAAGAACGAAATTGTACGGCGCACCGAATAAATCGTGCATTAATTCACCGACGATATAGACTGTATAAAATAATTCTCCAACTAAACTAATTAAAGTTTAAATATCAACAAAAAAGTACAATCCCCCAAAATAGATACATTTTCACTCGGTTAAAGTTCTATAAGAATAACCGCCATCCAAGTACTAATCTATATATTTTTACATTAATATCATTTTTCTCTTACAGAGATTGATGACATTAAAGTAAATTACATCAAAAACAATAAGATAAATAAATTGATCACTTTTTATTCAATAAATAATTCTTTAATAAATAATTTTACTGTAATGAGCAAGATAGGTAATAGAAGTGATATCTTGAAATGACTTATCTCAAATAAATGAAATGTAATATAAATAATATAGCATTTATGGTTAATAATATTTCTTATTTTGCGATCATCCTAAACCATCATTCATATAACTGATATTTTTTGACCAACTCAGGGTAAAATTAAAATAAATCGGCTTGCATTGGAATAATATTGCTATTACCTTCCTTGTTTCTCAATCCTCTTAGTTTTCTCTGGTGACATAACCGAAATATCTCTCTTTTTTCACTATCTGATAATTTCATCCATATAAACCGCTCTTCCCTACTACGATAACATCCTCGGCAAAAACCACGAGGATCAGATTCACAGATGCCTTTGCAAGGGTTGGGAATAGCAAAGAATTCTAATTGTTCAGCCATCTCATCCCCCTACATCTAGGTTTATCAAGCATTCCTATCATAAGATCATTTATTGTACAGCGCAAACTTCAGCCATGACATTTCAAAATAAAATGGTAACAATCTAAAGCTGAATAAACCGGATAATTTGAATTATTTGATCTATACACGCTATAGTTAACCGGCATATGCAGATATGTGAGCAACGTTTTGTAATAAATCTATTTTTTTCAATAAAACTAATAAAGATCAAGAGGTAATCATGCGTTTACTCCACACTATGATCCGTGTTGGCAACATGCAACGCTCAATTGATTTCTATACTCAGGTAATGGGGATGCGTTTACTTCGCACTAGCGAAAATTCAGAGTATAAGTATTCTCTCGCGTTTGTTGGTTATACCGACGAAAGTCAAGGCGCTGTTATTGAGCTAACCTATAATTGGGATGTTGAAAACTACGAAATGGGAACCGCATTTGGACATATCGCTTTGGGCGTTGATGATGTTGCAGCAACCTGTGAACGCATCAAACTTGCTGGGGGGAAAGTCGTTCGCGAAGCAGGGCCGGTTAAAGGTGGAACAACCGTCATTGCATTTGTTGAAGATCCTGATGGTTATAAGATTGAACTCATCGAAAATTCAAGTGCCAGCAATGCATTAGGTAACTAATTTACCAACAGCTATCGAGTTATAGTCAGAAATTAATTACATACTTAAATAAGGGCATATTGCCCTTTAGTTCCCCCACCGGATAAGTATTACTTCTGCAAGACACACCAAACTTTGTCATAATACCCACTATCCAGAGTCAAAAACAGAATCCTGAAGCTAAGAACTG
Source organism: Xenorhabdus ishibashii (assembly GCF_002632755.1). NCBI lineage: Bacteria > Pseudomonadati > Pseudomonadota > Gammaproteobacteria > Enterobacterales > Morganellaceae > Xenorhabdus > Xenorhabdus ishibashii. Next base: position 430,243 of record NZ_NJAK01000002.1, read on the forward strand.
AAAATCAGATGTCTAATCAAAATGATCAAAATATGCTAAGTGGACGCTTTCGTGGCTACTACCCCGTTGTCATTGATGTCGAAACCGCTGGTTTTAATGCGCGCACAGACGCTTTACTTGAAATTGCTGCAATTACTTTGAAAATGGATGAGAATGGCTGGCTAACGCCTGCCGATACACTGCATTTTCATATCGAGCCTTTTGAAGGGGCCAATCTTGATCCTGCCGCTCTTGCTTTCACTGGCATTGATCCTACGAACCCCTTGCGAGGAGCTGTCAGTGAGTACACTGCCTTGCATGCAATTTTTAAAATGATCCGTAAGGGAATGAAAGACACAAATTGTAACCGTGCAATTATAGTCGCTCATAATGCCAATTTTGATCACAGTTTCGTTATGGCTGCTGCTGAACGTGCTGGTTTGAAACGCAATCCATTCCATCCATTCGCTACTTTTGATACCGCTGCACTCAGTGGCTTGGTTCTCGGCCAGACAATTCTTGCCAAAGCTTGCATCACAGCAGAAATTTCGTTTGACAGCAATCAGGCTCATAGCGCTCTTTATGATACTGATCGAACAGCTCTACTTTTCTGTGAACTGGTTAATCGCTGGAAACGACTAGGTGGTTGGCCACTACCATCTACTGACAGTGCTAACTGCGAACCCTAAAAAAGCAAGCCCCATACCTATTAAAGTATGGGGCTATAAAAAGTAGCTATTATTCAGATGAATAACTGTTCTTATTCCTGCTCGCGATACTTGTCTGCCGTCTCTTTGAGCAGTGTTTGTAGTTCACCACGTTGATACATCTCAACTAGAATGTCACAACCTCCCACCAGCTCACCATCAACCCAAAGTTGAGGAAAAGTCGGCCAGTTGGCATACTTAGGTAATTGAGCACGGATATCTGGATTTTGCAGAATATCCACATAAGCAAAACGTTCACCACAAGCTGATAAAGCCTGAACTGCCTGAGCAGAGAAACCACAGCTTGGCAATTTTGGTGAACCTTTCATGTACAACAGAATTGGGTTTTCTCTGATCTGGCGTTCGATTTTTTCAATGACTGCATCAGCCGTTGTATCAGTAACCGTGTTAGTGTTTGTATTAATATTAGTCATTTTTGCTTCCTTAAAAACTGCAAGCGTTATTTATCAGCATAAAATAAAGATTGATTTAGAATACCACTTTCTACGCTAATTTTTCTACCGTGAACTTTATATGGCGAATTTTTGCCATGACTTGTAGCAAGTGATCATTAAATATTTTCACTCCAACTGGCTGTATTCAGTCCATGTTAAGTTTAGTTCTGCACCAGTTCGCAGCGTGATAGCATCTTTTTCCCTGTTATTTAGCAGAAAAGTTGTTAAGATAATTATCAAAATAGTAACACGATAATAAGCTTAAATTTGCCCTGCCCATGGTTAGTATCTAAACCATGGTTTGCGGAGCCAAAAACCCGATATTAAAAAGGAGCATGCAATGTCTTTTGAATTACCAGCATTACCTTATGCCAAAGATGCCCTGGAACCACACATTTCCGCAGAAACTCTGGAATACCACCACGGCAAACATCACAATGCTTATGTTGTAAACCTGAATAATTTGATTAAAGATACTGAATTTGCCGGAAAATCTCTGGAAGAAATTATCAAAGCATCTGAAGGTGGTATCTTCAATAACGCAGCACAAATTTGGAACCATACTTTCTATTGGCATAGCCTGTCACCAAATGGTGGTGGTGAACCAACCGGAAAAGTAGCAGATGCCATCAACAATGCTTTCGGCTCTTTTGCTGAATTCAAACAGCAGTTTACTGACGCAGCCCTGAAAAACTTTGGTTCTGGTTGGACTTGGTTAGTTAAGAAAGCTGATGGCACTCTGGCTATCGTTAACACCTCTAATGCAGCAACCCCAGTGACTGGCGAAGATAAACCAGTACTGACCGTTGATGTCTGGGAGCACGCATATTACATCGATTATCGCAATGCACGCCCTCAATATTTGGAGCACTTCTGGGCTCTGGTCAACTGGAAATTTGTTGAAGAAAACCTGGCTTAATAAGATTACTTCTTATACTGGTTTGAAATAATAAGGGCGGGTTTTCCTTCATTCGCACAATTTTGCATGTTGGAAAACCTACCCTTAAAGTAAGTGGAGCTACAAATTCTTCTTTTAGATCTTGGTTAGATCAGGCAAAGGCTTCCCAGAAAAACAATCATGATTAATGCACTACTGGCGGCCAATAATCCCAATTTCAGATCTGTATCCATAGAACATCCTCAATGTGAAAATTAAGACACCTCAACACCATAAATTTTAGGCGGTTATTTGTCGTATTATCGAAAAATCATACCGCAATATCTAATTCATACTCTTTATAGCATCGATTATTACTTTCACTTTTGAGTTAGATCAGACAAAATTCAAAGTTTACCGCTAAATTATTGCCAACCATCATCCCGTATATAAATATATTGGCAAACGATTAACAAATAGCTATACCCGACTAGAAAGATAAAGGGTATATAAATTAGACCAGAAGGTCAGGAGTCCTTTTTTCATGGCAACGATTAAAGATGTGGCTAAACGCGCTGGTGTTTCGACCACAACCGTATCCCATGTTATCAATAAAACCCGTTTCGTCGCCGAAGATACAAAGGCCGCAGTTTGGGCTGCTATTAAAGAATTGAATTATTCCCCCAGTGCCGTTGCTCGCAGCTTAAAAGTTAACCACACCAAATCCATTGGATTGCTGGCAACATCAAGTGAAGCACCCTACTTTGCTGAGATCATAGAATCGGTTGAAAATAGCTGCTATAGCAAAGGTTACACACTGATTTTATGTAATTCTCATAACAACCTTGATAAACAAAAAGCTTATCTCGCGATGCTGGCACAAAAACGAGTAGATGGTTTGCTGGTCATGTGTTCAGAATACCCTGAGCAACTTTTGAGTATGTTGGAAGGCTATCGCAATATTCCTATGGTGGTCATGGATTGGGGAGAATCCAGAGGTGATTTTACCGATGCGATTATTGATAATGCCTTTCATGGTGGTTATCTGGCTGGCCGTTATCTCATTGAACGCGGTCATCGTGATATTGCCTCTATTCCTGGGCCATTGGCAAGAAATACTGGGGGAGGACGCCACCAAGGTTTTCTCAAGGCACTAAAAGAAGCCAATATCGCCATTCGTGATGAGTGGATTGTACAAGGTGATTTTGAACCTGAATCTGGTTATCAGGCCATGTACAAAATCCTGAATCAAAAACATCGTCCAACCGCTGTTTTTTGTGGTGGAGATGTCATGGCTATGGGGGCGATCTGTGCAGCCGATGAGTTGGGGTTGCGCGTTCCACAAGATATTTCAATTATCGGTTATGATAATATCCGCAATGCCCGCTATTTTACACCCGCATTGACAACCATCCACCAGCCCAAAGAGCGTTTAGGACAAATGGCTTTTTCAATGTTACTGGATCGGATCATCAATAAACGTGAGGATGCACAAACTATCGAAGTCCATCCACGCCTTGTTGAACGGCGCTCTGTTGCAGATGGACCTTTTATCGATTATCGCCGCTGACGGTTAATTTTCTTGCAGCCATTCGGCATTAAGCGTTTCGCTATCCCCCAGATAATCAAGTAACCAGCTTAATGCCGGTGAGTGGCTTTTTTGCGACCATGTCAAACAACATGGGCTGTCAGGCAAGGGCTGTTCAAGTTCAAGTGTAATCAGCTTACCTTTACGGATCAGCGGTAGCGCACGGTGTTTGGGCACCATGCCTACACACAATCCATCCATCAAACAACTTAATCCAACATCCCAATCAGGAACAATCAATCTCCGTTGATTATTCAAAGCCCATGTATCACGCTTAGGTAAGCTACGCGAAGTGTCTTCGAGACATAAACTGGGATAAGGCCGCATTTGGTCATCATTCAATTTTTCCGATATGGCTGCCAGTTCGTGTTCAGGGCTGGCTACACACAGCCAAGGCATAAATCCCATATCCCTGAAGCTATATCGCTCACCAACAGGGGAAGCACGTGTTGCTCCGATGGCGACATCCACTCGTCCATCCACCAGGGCATCCCATACGCCATTGAAAACTTCAGGATAGATAAGTAACTCAATATCTGGAAAATGGCGATAAAAATCCAAAATTAGCCGAAGCGTTCGCTCTGGCTTCACGACCTGATCAACCGCAATACTAAATTGCCCCCGCCAGCCATTAGCAACCTGTTGGCACTGGTGCCGAGTGTGATTCATTTTTTTGATAACAGAACGCGCTTCTTTAACAAAGATTGCCCCTGCTTCCGTTAAATCAACATCACGATGACGACGTTCAAATAAAGGTACAGCCAACCAGTCTTCAAGCTGTTTTACCGTATAGCTGACAGCAGAAGGTACACGATGAAGTTCTGACGCAGCCGCACTGAAACTTCCTGTTCTGGCAACAGCATCAATGACTTCCAGAGAGTATTCAGACCACATATATCTTCCTTTCAATTTTTTTCACAGCATGGTGCAAATATTACCGTTTCACAAGTAAAAATCATGCTATATAAAATAAACCCAATATTTCCTTATCCATTACCAAACCAAGTTATTAACACAATGACAACAAATAAAAACTCCATTCCATTTATGTCTTATCTCGCGGGCTTAAGCATGTTAGGCTATTTGGCCATCGATATGTATCTGCCCGCTTTTGATGCAATGAAAGCAGAATTAGATACATCAACTAATGCTATCAGTGCGAGCCTTAGCATTTTTCTTGCCGGATTTGCTTTTGCCCAACTTTTATGGGGTCAATTGTCTGATCGTTTAGGCAGAAAACCCGTTCTTATTATCGGTCTGTCCCTGTTTTCCATTAGTTGTTTAGGTATGCTTTGGATAACAAGTCCTATCCAGTTATTGATATTAAGATTTATGCAAGCAGTTGGGGTTTGTTCTGCTGCGGTGACCTGGCAGGCTTTAGTCGTTGATAGATATGATGCAGAACGAACCAAACGTGTTTTTGCCATGATCATGCCTCTGGTTGCCCTTTCCCCTGCCCTTGCCCCTTTGTTAGGCGCATGGCTGTTAACGCATAGTGGCTGGAAAATCATTTTCCTTGTTTTAATGATCGTAACGATATTGCTGTTAATACCAACATTTTTTCTGGACAATAAGCGCACTAATATCGAAAACCACGCTGATAAAAAAGCAATTTCTTTCTTTACGTTATTAACTTCTCCAGTTTTTAGCGGAAATGTATTGATCTATGCGTCTTGCAGTGCAGGTTTTTTTGCCTGGCTAACAGGCTCACCAACAATTTTGAAAGATATGGGTTATGATCCTACCGATATTGGCCTAAGTTATATTCCCCAAACGTTGGCATTTATGATTGGCGGGTATGGTTGCCGTATCTTATTGGAAAAAATGAAAAGTGAAACGGTATTCCCATTTCTGTTAGTGGGTTATGCAGTAAGCATGATCATAATTTATTTGATTTCCCTATTAAGTGAACCTTCATTTATAGCCATTCTTATTCCTTTTTGTGTTATGGCAGCAATGAATGGTGCATCATATCCAATTGCAGTAGCAAATGCCCTGTCTGTTTATCCTCAGGATAGTGGTAAAGCGGCTGCATTACAAAACGCTCTGCAATTGGGTCTCTGCTTTATCGCAAGTATGATCGTCTCTTTATTTATGGAATTCCCGCTTTTATCGACGACAACAATAATGGCGCTTACAGTTGTTCCAATGGCTGTCGGTTATTGGCTGCAAAAACAAGGCATTAAGAAAAACACTAAGCATAAATGCAATAATCTTCCAAAAAAATAATAGGTAAGAACATTATTATCTAAAGGTTACGCCATTATGTGACCTTTAGATGATTGTTTAAATACCATTTCGCTCATATACTCATACGGATTCATTATTCTAAAAATTCGGAATTTGAGGTCTCTCAGGGCATTGATGCTCTATTTAATTTCAGGATGAATAGGCAATAAGTGCATTTTCAATGCAATTTCTATATTATTTTCCAATAAACCTTCGAGGTTTTATATAATAAAAATCAGCTACAAAGTGACACCTCAAAATTCCATCACACAAATGTTGGAGAGTATATGAGTTCATCTTTTGTTGAAGGTAAGAAAACAATCACTGATCCTTGGCATAGGATCGCCCATGAATTGCTTCAGGAAACTGATATTGATATCAATGGCAAACGCCCTTTCGACATACGTATTAAAAATCCTGACTTCTATAAGCGTGTATTGAAAGAAGGTTCTTTGGGTCTGGGTGAAAGTTATATGGATGGCTGGTGGGAATGTGATCGCCTTGATATTTTCTTTCACAAAGTATTACGGGCAGATTTAGAACATCGTATCCCTAAAAATGCCAAAGATATCTTCAAGATAATTATCTCTCGTATATTTAATCTACAATCTCCCAAGCGTGCCTGGATTGTAGGTGAGGAACATTATAATTTAGGTAATGACCTTTTCATTCGCATGCTTGATCCTCACATGCAATATTCTTGCGGTTATTGGAAAGATGCCAATACACTGGAAGAAGCACAATCCCATAAGCTGCGCCTGATTTGTGAAAAGCTACAATTGTCTCCAGGCATGACTTTATTGGATATCGGTTGTGGATGGGGAGGTCTGGCTGCCTATGCGGCAGAAAATTACGGTGTATCAGTCACAGGAGTGACGATTTCAGCCGAGCAACAGAAATACGCACAGGAACACTGTAAAGATTTAAATGTAAAAATTATCCTTGAAGATTACCGAAACCTTAACCTTCAGTTTGATCGCGTTGTATCCGTCGGCATGTTTGAGCACGTTGGCCCTAAAAATTATGACAATTATTTTAATATAGTAAAAAAGAATTTGAAATCAGACGGTCTGTTCCTTCTCCATACCATTGGCTCCAATATTGATAAATCAGGTTCAGATGCATGGATCAGCAAATATATTTTCCCTAACGGCTGCTTACCCTCGATCGCCAAAATTGCCAAAGCAACTGCGGGAAAGTTTGTCATGGAAGATTGGCACAACTTTGGGGCTGATTATGACCGGACACTAATGGCGTGGTATGAGCGGTTTACCGCCAGTTGGCATGAAATAGAGCATAATTACAGCCCACGCTTCAAACGGATGTTCAGTTATTATTTGAACGCCTGCGCAGGCGCATTCCGTGCAAGAGATATACAGTTATGGCAGATAGTATTCAGTTCACAAGGTATCGAAAAGGGATTAAGAGTACCTAGATAGCTCCCCATAACGAAATTTCCCAAAGCTACAGAAATGGTATTTCTGTAGCTTTCCCACACCATCGAATATAGAAATATTTCTTTATTATTTTTCAATCTGTGACAATAATTTTTCTTGTGTTTTCTGAGCCATAATCCGTTCAACGGTATCTACAATCGCTTGAGTTTGTGGATCAATTTCAATATTAACCTTTTCACCCAGACGTTTTTTACCCAGAGTTGTGCGCTCTAATGTTTCTGGAATTAAATGAACACAAAAACGATTATTGACCACATCTCCGACTGTTAGGCTAATTCCATCAATGCCAACAAATCCTTTATGCAGAATATATTTCATTAACTGTTTATCATGAATTCGAAACCATATTTCATGGTTATTTTCAGAAATGAAGATCTTGGCAATTTCGGCTGTTGCAATAATATGCCCGGACATCAAATGCCCGCCAATTTCATCACCAAATTTAGCTGCTCTTTCCAGATTGACTAAATCACCCACCCTGAGTTCACCAAGGTTGGTCAGGCGCAATGTTTCTTTCATTAAATCAAAACTGACTAAATCACCATCGATCTTAGTTACAGTCAGGCAACAACCGTTGTGGGAAACAGAAGCGCCCGTTTCAATTCCGGGTAATAATTCAGCCGGAAATTTAACAATATGAGTCCGAAAATGCATCTTTTCATCAATGGCAACTATCGGTGCTTTTTCCTGAACGATACCTGTAAACATGGGACCTCCTTAATAATTTTACTTGGCGGATTAGTTTAACCCACTCACCACTTTTAAGCACTATACTGTTTAAGTATCATTTTATTTAACACATTTATTTGGATTGAGTTTAGTTTCAGTTAAGTATTGCTTCAATCATATTGAATATAAACATCGTGCAATGATTGGATTAATAAAATGAGTCCTATACAATGTGGCAGCTTATAAGCGATATATTTTCTATTAACATCGTTTGCTCGCAAAATATCTCTTGTTTTTCTTGTTAATTTTCAATCAAAAAAGGTGTAGTACGTGCAGAAATATTTAAATGAAGCGCGTAGTTTGCTCGCTTTAGGGATCCCTGTTGTCATCGCACAGTTTTCACAAACTGCGATGGGTTTCGTTGATACCGTCATGGCTGGTAAAGCTGGTGCTATTGAAATGTCAGCGGTTGCTGTTGGTACATCAATCTGGCTGCCAGTCATTCTATTTAGCCAAGGTTTATTATTCGCCTTGACACCAATCGTGGCACACATGAATGGCTCTGGCCAGAGAAAAAATGTTGCTGGCCAAATCCAGCAAGGGTTTTGGCTTGCAACCTTCCTCTCTATTTTGACCATCGCAATACTGTATAACAGCCGATTTATTATAGAAGCACAACATAATATCGATCCTGTATTGGCACAGAAAGCCACGGAATTTATCCATGCTATCATGTGGGGAGCACCAGGTTATTTATTTTATCAAGTCTTGCGTGGTCAATGTGAAGGGTTATCGAAAACCAAACCAGCAATGGTCATTGGCCTTGCCGGACTACTGGTCAATATTCCTGTTAACTATATTTTTATTTACGGTAAATTTGGTGCACCGGCATTGGGTGGTGTAGGTTGTGGTGTTGCAACGGCAACCGTTTACTGGGTTATGTTCTTGTTATTGCTTGTCTATGTGAAGCACTCTCCTTCCCAAAAAGATATCCAAACATTTACCAAATTTGCGGGTCCTGAATGGCATACGCAAAAACGTATTACATTGCTTGGCCTGCCTATCGCTTTAGCGATGTTCTTTGAGGTTACTCTGTTTGCTGTCGTTTCGTTGCTGGTTTCTCCACTTGGTGTCGTAGCCGTTGCCGGACACCAGATATCGCTCAATTTCAGTTCCATGATGTTTATGTTCCCGTTGTCATTGGGAATAGCGGCCACCATCCGCGTTGGCTACAATCTGGGACAACAATCGACAGAAGGTGCTAAAATATCCGCATACACGAGTATTATTGTTGGGTTAATTATTGCCTGCGTGACAGCGACCTTCACGGTACTGTTTAGTGAACACATTGCATTTATGTACAACGATAATCCTGAGGTCGTTCTTCTTGCCTCTCACTTAATGCTGTTTGCTGCTATTTATCAGCTTTCCGATGCGGTTCAGGTCATTGGATCTGGGGTATTACGCGGGTACAAAGATACACGTTCTATTTTCTTTATCACTTTTATTTCTTATTGGATCTTAGGGCTGCCCAGTGGCTATATTCTGGCATTGACGGATTATGTAACTAAGCCGATGGGGCCACAGGGTTTCTGGATTGGGTTCATTATCGGTTTAACTGCATCAGCATTTATGATGGGTTACCGTATTCTGTGGACACAAAAACAACCAGCCCATTATGTTCTGAAACGTTCTACTCGTTAATTCAGCACATTTCAGTCTCCTGATTTACCAATAAAGGGGAAAAAGCTGCGAATTCATGCTAAAAGATGTAAATGCGAGCAGTTGAACAAGAATTTGCATTTTTCCCCTTGCCAGAAAGCTCAGTGCCCGTTAATATTCGTCCCCGTTGTCAGCCATAGAAATGTAGATTGCGTCCGTAGCTCAGTTGGTTAGAGCACCACCTTGACATGGTGGGGGTCGGTGGTTCGAGTCCACTCGGACGCACCAAATATTTGGCTGAAAAAAAAGAGTATTAATGTGCGTCCGTAGCTCAGTTGGTTAGAGCACCACCTTGACATGGTGGGGGTCGGTGGTTCGAGTCCACTCGGACGCACCATATCTACTTCATCACATCACGCTTTCCTTGTACTGTTTTTACTATTTTCCCGTGTTCCCATTCTGATATCTCACCTGCTCATGAACTGGATTGTTACTCAATCTATCCTTGTATAAAAATTCAATCATATTTTTTTGCGCAACAACTCTCTGATTTCTTTAACCCAGGACTATGGCTATCTTCTTTTTTCTGTATGGAAATCTTTTCAAGCGCTATTTTTTGATTCATTTCACAGAAATTAGTCTCTATAATACGCTTATGTCATAAGTTGAATGGTTTCAGCCAATTAATTTACCGAATCCAGAAAAAATTACAGATGATTAGTCGAACTAAATCCGTATATCTACACATACCTAACCTCACGCTGAAAAACCATTTGACGCTTACTGCTATCCATTTTCCATTGCTACCCATTTCACTATGTTGCGCAACTAAAAACAGCAGATGATGCAGGCATACATGTTAATGGCTAGTGATTCACTCTTTTAATCCATTTAATCAGTAGATAGATTGTCATGAAAAAAACCAAAATTGTTTGTACTATCGGGCCAAAAACAGAATCCGAAGAGAAATTGACCGAATTACTTAATGCGGGTATGAATGTGATGCGCCTGAACTTTTCGCACGGTGACTACGAAGAGCATGGCCAACGCATTAAAAATATTCGCGCGGTTGTCGCAAAAACGGGCAAAAAAGCAGCAATTTTACTGGATACTAAGGGTCCTGAAATCCGCACCATAAAACTGGAAGGTGGTAATGATGTCTCCCTTACTGCGGGTCAAACCTTCACCTTTACAACAGATAAATCTGTTATTGGCAATCGAGATCGTGTCGCTGTGACTTATGCCGGACTGCCAGAAGATCTGAAACCAGGAAACACCGTATTGGTTGATGATGGTTTGATTGCCATGACAGTTAAAGAAACTACCGCAACCGAAGTTATCTGTGAAGTATTGAACAGCGGTGACTTAGGTGAAAACAAAGGCGTTAACCTGCCAAATGTTTCCATCAACCTGCCTGCACTAGCAGAAAAAGATAAACAGGATTTGATTTTCGGTTGTGAGCAAAATGTAGATTTCGTTGCGGCGTCTTTTATCCGTAAGCGTTCCGATGTACTGGAAATCCGTGAACATCTGAAAGCGCATGGCGGCGAACACATCCAAATCATTTCTAAAATCGAAAATCAGGAAGGCCTGAATAACTTCGATGAAATTCTCGAAGCGTCTGACGGTATCATGGTTGCCCGTGGCGATCTGGGGGTTGAAATTCCGGTAGAAGAAGTTATCTTCGCGCAAAAAATGATGATTGAAAAATGTAATGCAGCTCGTAAGGTTGTTATCACTGCAACCCAAATGCTGGATTCCATGATCAAAAACCCACGCCCTACCCGTGCTGAAGCCGGCGATGTTGCTAACGCTATTTTAGATGGCACAGATGCAGTAATGCTTTCTGGTGAAAGTGCGAAAGGAAAATATCCTGTTGAAGCCGTCTCTATCATGGCAACAATCTGTGAACGTACAGATCGCGTTATGGGCAGCAAAATTGAACATACCAGGACTCAGAAACTGCGCGTTACCGAAGCCGTGTGCCGTGGTGCGGTTGAAATTGCAGAGAAATTGGAAGCACCACTAATTGTTGTGGCAACATATGGTGGTAAGTCTGCAAGATCTATCCGCAAATATTTCCCTAATGCGCCAATCCTTGCGTTGACAACTAATGAAATCACTGCTCGCCAATTGCTGTTGATCAAAGGTGTTTCCACTCAGGTTGTCAAAGAAATCGCTTCTACCGACGATTTTTACCGTATTGGTAAAGAAGCGGCATTAGCAAGTGGTATGGCACACAAAGGAGATATCGTTGTCATGGTATCCGGTGCATTAGTACCAAGTGGCACCACAAACACTTCCTCTGTCCATGTGCTTTAAGATGCAATAAGCCATAAACAAAACAGGCTGCCTGAATTTAAGCAGTACTGAGCATCATCAAGAAGCCCATATTGGCGTTATGCAGATTTGGGCTTTTTATGCTTTTATGATGTCATCATCAATGATGTATTTTATGGCCTGGCTAACTGAAAATAATTTGTTCTATCTTATTCTAGATATTGCTTAGTACAAGAATACTTTACTATTTTCGCTCACTTATACTTAGCGTAATGGATCTTTTATATAACAATAAATCACGTTAATTTAACAATATTAATTTAATTAATCCTTTACCATTAATATAATTAAACAAATAAATTTTAGTGTTATTTATTTTGATTAAATTACCTTTTCGGCTTGCCTTCTTATGTTGATATTCCCAAATTATTAGCTTATTTTGAGATAAAGAACAGTAGAATTTTTTTTCGTAGCAAAAATTTATTCTCTTTCTAAAATAGTTTGTGTAATACTTAGATGGCTACTTGGAGATTAACTTAATCTAGAGGGTAATGTGATGAATCGTACTAAAGTTGTATTTGGTGCAGTAATTCTGGCTTCTACTCTGTTAGCGGGTTGCTCAAGCGCAACTAAAGTTGAACAACTCGCCTCTCAGGTTCAAACTCTCGGCTCTAAAGTTGACCAGTTGAGCAGTGATCTCAGTTCTATTCGTTCTGATGTACAATCAGCCAGAGATGAAGCTTCTCGCGCGAATCAGCGCCTTGATAACCAAGTTCGTTCATACAAGAAATAATCTTTATAGTAGGTAGAAATTGTTCATAAAAAATGGCGTACCATCGTACGCCATTCCTATTTCTTAAGTTTCTGGTTGGTAAATCGGCTCTGGTTGATGTAACCGCGGTATTTTGGCAGGTTTAATTCCCCGGATAACCGTATCTTCCGTATCTTCAATTGGATCTAAAATCACCTTTTCCGCCTGGCCATTATTCACCTGTACTGGCATTCCTGAACGACGAATAATAGCTTGTTCAACAAGGAATTCATCTGTCTCACGATTATTAATGAACTTTACTAAGCCTTCAGGGCGTGGGATAGGCATTGTTTGTGGATCATCGGTCTCTTTATTAGAAAGCGGCTGATGAACTTCTACATAGCGCTTACCATCTGGCTCTATGGCATATTTCACGGGTTCATTAATGACTTGGACACGCGTCCCTCGTGGAACAGTCTGAAACAGAGCTTCGATATCATCAGGCCGCAAACGGATACATCCTGAACTGACACGCATACCAATGCCAAAATTCGCATTTGTGCCATGGATCAGATATTCGCCACGCCCGGCGGCTAAACGTAAGGCAAAATCCCCCATTGGATTATCTGGACCTGCGGGTATTACGGCAGGCAAAATAATTCCCCGACTAGCATAATCCTTGCGAATATTAACGGTTGGTGTCCATGTCGGGTTTTTAATCAATTGGCTGACTGACGTTGTCATAGTCGGCGTGTTACGCCCAAGTTGACCTATTCCAATAGGGTACACAACAACATAATTATTTCCCTCAGGGAAATAATAGAGCCGGAGTTCGGCCAGATTGATAATAATCCCTTGACGAGGAGTGTCTGGAAGCAACATCTGTGATGGAATAATTAACTCAGTGCCAGGTTTAGGCAAATAGGGATCAACACCAGGATTTGCTTCCAACATCGCCAGTAATCCTATTTGGTATTTGGCTGCAATGTATTCTAACGGCTGCCCGTCATCGGGCACAGTATAGGTAGAGTTTTCGCCAATCAGACGGCTATTAGCAGGAGGCAATGGATACTCGATAGCATGGGCGATATTAGTCAATCCGCTTAACGACAACATGCCAATCAAGAACATGCCGATAACAGTTAAAGATCGCTTCATACGTGCTTCCTGAAAATGACATTGAATGTTTGTGGTTAATTAATAGCCTATTTTGCAAAACTATTCTATCTCATTCGTAGTTATTAAAGAGAGGTGTATATATTCGGCTGTTCCTGCCAGTGAAATACTGACAGGAATAAAAAAACAAAACAGCTAAGATAAAATTGCTGTTGTCAGGCGAGATGTGCAACATAATTGTTGCTGATCATTGTAGATATCAATCTGCCAGACCTGATGTGAACGGCCAAGATGGACAGGTTTACAAACCCCTTTAACCACACCTTCACGAACAGATTTAAGGTGGTTAGCATTAATTTCTACTCCCACCACTTTCTGTTCTCCTTCCGAACAGAGATAACCTGCAATCGAACCGAGTGTTTCCGCCAGTACTACAGATGCTCCGCCATGCAAGATCCCGAATGGCTGTTTAGTTCGTTGATCAACTGGCATTATTCCTTCGATAAAATCATCGCCAAGCTGGGTAAATTCGATCCCTACATGTTTTACCATACACTCACCATTAAATTGATTAAGTGTGTTTACATCTATATTACGTTTCCAAATCACGGCATTATCTCCAATAAGGCTTGTAATGGATGTTTAAGTAATTTTCCTTCTATGCGCTTCACCTGGCTGCGACACGAATACCCTGTACTCAGGCAATGTTCTAAGGATAGATTTTTCAGTGCCGGAGCCCATGAAAGTTTGTAGATGCCAATGGATCTCTCCAGATTTTTCTTTTCATGACCATATGTACCCGCCATACCACAACATCCGACACTGACATGATTCAATTGATGACCAAAATGGCAGAAGATATCAGACCACTCTTTACCGCTATTAGGCAATGCTGTCACTTCGGTACAGTGTCCGAGCAGATACCAGTTATGTCTGGATATTGAGTTATCGTTTTTCGCTTGTGACATTGTTTCCGGCAGAATACTGGTTAACCATTCATGTACTAACTGAACCTTAAAATTTCCTCTCCGTTGACCGAGAATAGCGTCATATTCATCTCGGTAACACAGAACTAAAGCAGGATCGACACCTACCATAGGAATATTCAGACGCGCAATACGATTAAGGAAGTCAGCCGTTTTTCCCGCGGTTTTGGCAAATCGCTTCAAGAACCCTTTGACATGCTGTGCTTTTCCATTAGGTGAAAATGGCAATAAGACCGGTTTATACCCCAGCTTTTCTACCAGCAATACAAAATCAGTGACCACTTTCGCATCGTAATAACTTGTAAAAGGGTCTTGGACAATAAGCACATGTTGGTCACGCTGTAGTGATGATAAGCCTTCCAACTGTTCCAGCGTCGTCCTTGCAGCATAATGACCAGCAAGTTGCTGCTGTAATGTCGGATAGGAGAGTAACGGCAGATCCGCCATACCAATGGTATGCTGGCTGATTTTTTGTACCCAAGGTTGTTTCAGGAAAAAATTAAATACTCGCGGTGCCTTTGCCATTAATGGCGTACTGTGTTCAACATTAGCAACAATATGATCACGCAATGGACGCAAATAACGGCTGTGATACAACGCTAAGAAACGGGAACGAAATGAAGGGACATCTATCTTGATCGGACATTGTGTTGAACAAGCCTTGCAGGCCAAACAACCTGACATCGCCTCTTTAACTTCATGTGAGAAATCATATTCACCTCGCCATGCCTGCCAACTATGACGCGTCTTTTCAATCAATCCCCGCAAGCTGGGTCGTGCCTGATCCAACCCTTGCTCCAATAATTTGGGTTCAACTCCCTGCTCCGTCAAAAGCCGCAACCACTCTCTCACCAAGGTCGCCCTGCCTTTGGGGGAATGTATGCGATGCTGGCTGATTTTCATTGACGGACACATTGGGCTTTTGACGTCGAAATTGAAGCATAACCCATTACCATTACATTCCATTGCTCCACGAAATGCATTCCTGACATTGACCGGAATGATACGGTCGTAAGTCCCACGCTTAGCTGCATCAACTTTCATCATTGGGGCATCGACTCCAATGGGTGGGCAGATTTTCCCCGGATTGAGTCGATTAAGAGGATCAAACGCCGCTTTTATTCGGCGCAGTTCGCTATACAAAACCTCACCAAAAAAGGCAGGGCTATATTCTGCCCGAAAACCCTTTCCATGTTCTCCCCATAACAAACCGCCATATTTGGCCGTCAAGTGAACAACTTCATCAGAAATCTGTTTCATCAAGATTTCCTGTTGAGGATCACACATATCCAACGCAGGACGCACGTGCAAAACACCTGCATCTACATGTCCAAACATACCGTAATTCAGTTTGTGATTATCCAAAAGCTGGCGAAATTCAGCGATATAATCGGCAAGATGTTGAGGAGGAACACAGGTATCTTCGACAAACGGAATGGGTTTAGCCGGCCCTTTACTGTTACCTAATAACCCGACGGATTTTTTCCGCATGGCATAAATGCGCTCAATATCCGCTAAATCATGGCACATCTGATAGCCAATAATGCCTGCCTGATTTTTTTCCATCAATTCATCAAGGCGTAAGCAAAGCGCCTGCAACTGCTGATCAATTTTTTGTTCATCATTACCACTGAATTCGACAATATTCAGGCCTTGCATATCCTTATCAGGCACATCAGTAATCAGTTCTTTCACTGAATGCCAGATGATATCTTCACGCGCCAGATTGAGTACCTTAGAATCTACCGTCTCAACTGAGAGCGCTTTAGCTTCTACCATAAAGGGAGCATTACGTAAGGCAGAATCAAAGGAGTTATATTTGACATTTACCAGTCGTCTGACTTTAGGTAACGGCGTGATATCCAGTGTCGCCTCGGTAATGAAGGCCAGAGTACCTTCAGAACCAGTCAAAATACGGGTGAGATCAAAAGACTGCATATCATCGCTGAATACATGACGTAAATCGTATCCCGTCAGAAATCGGTTGAGTTTAGGGAATTTCTCAATAATTAATTGCCGTTGTTCACGGCAACGCTCGAGTACCGTTTTATAAACACGACCAACAGTGCTCTCTTCTTGCGCAATCGATTCCGCCAATGCTATGTTCATGGGACGGGTATCTAACATTTCCCCTCCCAATAAAACAGCACGTATACCCAGTATATGATCCGAAGTTTTGCCATAAACCAGCGATCCCTGACCGGAAGCATCTGTATTAATCATACCGCCCAACGTAGCACGATTACTGGTTGAAAGTTCTGGGGAGAAAAAATAACCGAAAGGTTTTAGATATTGATTAAGTTGATCTTTGATAACACCGGCTTCGACTCTTACCCACCCTTGCTCTGGGTTGATTTCCAGAATGCGGTTCATATAACGGGACATGTCCACCACAATACCATCGTTAAGTGATTGCCCATTTGTGCCCGTTCCCCCGCCGCGTGGGGTAAATGTCAAAGCCTTAAAACGTTTCTCTTCTGCTATTCTTGTCAGTAATACAACATCAGCACTGGAACGAGGAAATACAACAGCTTGTGGCAACAATTGATAAATACTGTTATCTGTCGCCATGGTCAGCCTATCGGCATAGCTACTGGTGGTATCTCCGGTAAAGCCCGCTTCTTTCAGTGCAGTCAAATAGTTCTGTGTCAGTTCACTGACACAGGGGGCTTGTGATATACGTGGGATCATTGGCTAATTGCCCCTTATTCTAATAAATATCCACATTGCTTTATCTGTATACTATCTTGGATAACGTAACTCAGACCATTTTTGGTTTCTGAGCAGGCAGGCTTTCAACCATATCACAATATTTCTCGATTTTGAGCAACTAGTGAAATAACGTTATATTTAATGACCATTGTTACTGCCAACAATCTTTTTAATTACCTGAGAAATGATTTCATGGAAAAATCACAATCACACCCAGATCTACCTAAACTATTATTTGCTCTATTCTTCATTTTATTACTCATTACCACCAGCTTTTGGGTCTTAAGTCCCTTTATTTTAGGATTTATTTGGTCAGGAATGGTGGTTATCGCAACCTGGCCATTATTGGAGAAATTACAACAACGATTATGGGGAAAACGCTGGATTGCGGTTTCTATCATGACGTTACTATTAGTTTTATTATTTGTTATCCCTATTGCATTACTTGTCAACAGCTTAGTAGAAAATAGCGCACCATTGATTGAATGGGCAAAATCGCCTTCTTCTTTCCAACTGCCACAGTTAGAGTGGCTCAATCGGATACCTGTCATTGGTGAGGATTTATATTTTAAATGGCAGGATTTGATTGCTGATGGCAGTAACATGCTTCTCAACAAAATTCCCCCTTACATCGGTAAAGCCGCAACCTGGTTTTTTACCCAAGCCGCTAATGCAGGACGTTTTCTTTTCCATCTGGTGCTAATGGTAATGTTCAGTGTATTACTTTATTGGAAAGGTGATCAGGTGATGCTGAGTATCCGCCATTTTGCTATCCGGCTGGCAGATAAACGAGGTGATGCCGTAGTGTTACTGGCTGCCCAATCCATTCGGGCTGTCGCTCTTGGCGTGGTTGTAACGGCGTTGGTTCAAGCCATTGCAGGCGGAATCGGACTGGCAATTGCCGGCATTCCGTATCCAATGATATTGACAGTACTGATGTTTGTATGCTGTGTTGCCCAGCTTGGGCCTCTGCTTGTTCTCGTTCCATCTATCGCATGGCTTTATTGGACGGGAGAAACAACCTGGGGAACCATTTTAATTATCTGGAGTCTGGTATTAACTACAATGGATGGCGTCCTGCGCCCTTTCCTGATCCGTCTTGGTGCCGATTTGCCTATGATATTAATTCTTACTGGTGTCATAGGTGGGATACTTTCATTGGGTGTCATTGGACTATTTATTGGGCCGGTTGTACTGGCTGTTTCTTACAGCTTACTATTGGCATGGATGAATGAAGTTCCTAAACCCGAAGAAAAATTGACAGATATGAAAAAACACGTCGAGAAAAAGCACATTAAATAAGCAAATAATTGCGCGAAAAAAATAATATTTTCGCGCAATTATAAAACTGATGAATGTATCACCCAAGTTCTACTCAAAATACAAAACTATTTTTCGAAAAAAATAAGATCTACTAAGAAAGTTGTTGCAAAAAAGTTATTTTTACAAAGTTTCTTTTCTAATCTCTATTTATTAAGAGGATTCTTAATGAATAAACCCACCTATTAAATTAGTATTCACTTCATCGAAACAAATGTTTTCCAGAGTATTGCTACCTCAGCCTATAACGCCATAGGCTGGGTTCAACGAAGTATATATATTGCTGTGTGTAGTCTTTGCCTGTCAGCCCATGATAGGCTTTTTTTTTGTATTTCAAAAATCATGTGATATAGAATATAAAAGCCTGAAAGTATCTTAACAGGCTTTTATATTTGAATTAAATTATATCAGTTATTTTCAGTTAATTATTTTCAGCCAAAGCAATCCACGTTTTCACGACTGTATCAGGATTCAACGATAAACTGTCAATTCCTTCCTTCATTAGCCACTGAGCAAAATCTTCATGATCCGAAGGTCCTTGCCCACAGATACCAACATATTTCCCCTGCCGTTTAGCTGCTTGAATGGCCATGGAAAGCAATTGTTTCACCGCGTCATTACGTTCATCAAATAATTCGGATACGACACCAGAATCGCGATCTAATCCCAAAGCTAATTGCGTCATATCATTTGAACCAATTGAGAAGCCATCAAAATATTCAAGGAATTGATCTGCTAACAACGCATTCGATGGAATTTCACACATCATGATAACTTTCAAGCCATTCTCACCGCGCTTCAAACCTTGAGATGCCAATTCCGCCACCACCGCTTCCGCCTGAGCAACGGTACGAACAAACGGGATCATCACTTCAACATTAGTTAATCCCATCACATTGCGTACCCGTTTGATCGCCTCACATTCCAAAGCAAAACATTGACGGAAGCTATCAGAAACGTAACGCCCTGCCCCACGGAAACCCAGCATTGGGTTTTCTTCATGTGGCTCATACCTGTCTCCACCCACTAAGTTCGCATATTCATTGGATTTGAAATCTGATAAGCGAACAATCACACGCTTAGGCCAAAATGCTGCCGCGAGCGTTGCAATCCCTTCTGTCAATTTCCCTACATAAAATTCAATTGGATCATCATAGCCAACCATCAACGATTTAATTTGCTCTCGCAACTCAAAAGATTGTTTGGAGTATTCAAGCAAAGCACGAGGATGTACACCAATCATTCGGTTAATAATGAACTCCAGTCGAGCCAGGCCAACTCCTTCATTTGGTAAACAGGCAAAATCAAATGCGCGATCAGGATTGCCCACATTCATCATGATCTTCACATCCAATTCCGGCAGTTTATCAATTTGGGAACTCTGAATACTGAAGTCTAATTTATTCTGATAAACGTACCCCGTATCACCTTCTGAACAAGAAACCGTTACCTGTTGGCCTTCTTGCAAACGTTCAGTTGCATCACCACAACCAACAACGGCAGGAATACCCAGTTCACGAGCAATAATGGCAGCATGGCAGGTACGCCCACCACGATTAGTGACAATAGCGGCTGCCCTTTTCATGATCGGTTCCCAATCCGGATCAGTCATATCAGTGACCAGCACATCCCCCACTTGAATGCGATCCATCTCACTAAGATTGTGGATAACCTTGACAGTCCCAACACCAATACGATGCCCAATTGCTCGACCTTCTATCAATACATCGCCTTGCTCATTGAGTTGGTAACGCTCCATTACTTGCTGATTTGATCGGACAGTTTCAGGGCGAGCCTGAACAATATATAACTTGCCATTGTGCCCATCTTTCGCCCACTCGATATCCATCGGACGACCATAATGTTTCTCAATCAGCAAAGCCTGTCTGGCCAACTCCTCCACTTCACTGTCAACCAAAGAGAAACGATTGCGCAATTCCTCTGATACTGCTTCTGTACGCACTTGCTCCCCATGCTCTTTGCTATCTGCATAAACCATGCGGATTTTTTTAGAACCAAGATTACGGCGCACTATTGCAGGGCGATTGTTTTTCAATGTCGGTTTATGGACATAAAATTCATCAGGGTTTACCGCCCCCTGCACAACCATTTCCCCTAAACCATAAGCTGATGTAATGAACACAACCTGATCAAAACCTGATTCAGTGTCAATCGTAAACATCACCCCAGACGAAGCCAAATCAGAACGTACCATGCGCTGTATACCGGCAGAAAGTGCAACACCGCGGTGGTCATAACCCTGATGGACACGGTAGGAAATAGCACGGTCATTAAAAAGTGATGCAAAAACATGTTTGATAGCCACCATAACTGCATCAATGCCTTGCACATTCAAGAAAGTTTCTTGCTGTCCAGCAAAAGAAGCATCTGGCATATCTTCTGCTGTGGCGGAAGAGCGCACAGCGAAAGAGGTATCAGGCTCGCCTTCAGACAATTGCAAGTAGGCATCACGAATATCTTTTTCAAGCTGAGCTGTAAATGGCGTATCAATCACCCACTGACGGATCTGCGCACCAGCTTTAGCCAATTGATTGACATCATCAACATTGGTTTCATCCAGCAATTGATAAATACGCTGGTTCACACCACTTTGTTCCAGAAAATCATTAAATGCCTGTGCAGTTGTAGCAAAACCATTAGGAACAGACACGCCAAGTTCAGCCAGATTGGTAATCATCTCGCCAAGTGAGGCGTTCTTACCGCCAACCCGATTAACATCATTCATGCCTAATTGGTTATACCAGAGCACATTGCTTGAGGTGAGGCCACTATTGGACATTAGAAACTATCCTTTTTACATTCGGAGGTACAAATCGGAAAATTAAAGCTGCACTTCGCAGCGGGAAATAGCCTAGCACATTGTCTTGCCAGATATAGAAAGGTGAATCGATCCACCCAACAACATTATTTTTTTACGGGTATAATCTGGAAGAAATCCTAAGGGCATAACGATAAAAGAAGAGAGACAATGATAGAAATCCATTCCCCTCAAACAATAGAAAATGAAATACTGGAACGCAGCGTATTTTTTATTTCCGATGGAACAGCAATCACGGCTGAGGTATTAGGCCATGCCGTGTTATCCCAATTTCCAATTGCTATTACTTCCTATACCTTACCTTTCGTGACAAGCAAAACCAGAGCAGAGGAAGTCAGAGAACAAATAAATGCGATATATCAGCAAACTCAAATCAAGCCATTAGTTTTTTATTCCATCATTTCGGATGAAATTAAAAGCATTATTACCCGCAGCAACGGATTTTGTCAGGATATTGTGCAAACACTCGTTGCACCATTACAGCAAGAAATTGGCCTCGAACCAAAACCAGAATTACACCGAACTCACGGTTTATCTAAAAAAAATTCGGGGCAATATGATGCACGCATTGCTGCCCTTGATTACACTCTCGCCCATGATGATGGTATTTCATTACGTAACCTTGATCAGGCTCAAGTTATTATTCTTGGCGTATCTCGGTGTGGAAAAACACCAACCAGCCTCTATCTTGCCATGCAATTTGGTATTCAGGCTGCAAACTATCCTTTTACCGCAGATGATATGGATAATTTGCAGTTACCTGCCGCTTTAAAGTCCTTTCAACATAAATTGTTTGGCCTGACTATCAGCCCTGAAAGGCTTGCTGCTATTCGTGAAGAGCGGCGTGAAAATAGTCGTTATGCTTCATTACGACAATGTCGGGTCGAAATCACTGAAGTTGAGGCTTTATTCCGAAAAAATAAGATCAATTACCTGAATACCACTAATTATTCTGTCGAGGAAATTTCGACAAAAATTATTGATAGCATGGGATTAAAACGCCGTATGTTCTAATTTTAAAACATGCTTAACAATATTTATTCATGACACTTTCTCGCGCAAATATCATGATTGTCTGTTGAATTTACTGGGGGTTGAGTTATTGTAATTCCCAGTCATTCCAGACCTTATCTCAATAAGAAGTAGAATCCGAGAAAGAAAGTATATGTACAAAACAGATGAGTTAAGAACCCACCGCATTGATAGCCTGATCACACCTAAAACGCTTACAGAACAATATCCTATATCAGACAAGATCTTACAAAGCGTGACATTGTCACGAAAACGTATTGAATCCATCCTAACCGGCGAGGATCAACGTCTATTGGTTATTATTGGTCCCTGCTCCATTCATGATGTTGATGCAGCCCTTGATTATGCCTCTCGCTTACGCACCCTACGCAAAAAATACCAGCAAAACCTAGAAATCGTGATGCGAACCTATTTCGAGAAACCGAGAACCGTTGTTGGCTGGAAAGGCTTAATTTCAGACCCCATGTTAGACGGTTCTTGTCAGGTTAATAAAGGGATCTCCCTTGCCCGTAAGCTCTTAATTGACATCAATGAATTAGGCATCCCGACTGCCACAGAATTTTTGGATATGGTCACTGGTCAATATATTGCTGATTTAATTAGTTGGGGAGCGATTGGCGCCAGAACAACAGAGAGTCAGATTCACCGAGAAATGGCTTCTGCCTTGTCATGTCCAGTGGGGTTTAAAAACGGGACGGATGGCAATACACTTATCGCTATTGATGCAATACGTGCGACACGAGCCAAACATATGTTTTTGTCCCCAGATAAAAATGGACAGATGACTATTTATCAAACCAGTGGGAATCCCTATGGACATATTATTATGCGTGGTGGGAAAAAACCGAATTACAGTGCTGAAGATATTGCAGCAACCTGCCACAAATTACGTGAATTTCACTTACCTGAACGTTTGATTGTGGATTGCAGCCACGCTAATTGCCAGAAAATTCATCATCGGCAATTGGATATAGCAAGAAATATTGGTGAACAGATCCGATCTGGCTCAACAGCTATTGCGGGGGTTATGGCTGAAAGCTTTTTAGTCGAAGGAACTCAAAAAGTTATCAAGGGAGAAGCGTTGACATATGGCCAATCTATTACCGATCCGTGCCTTAGCTGGCAGGATACGGAAGAATTTATCAATATTCTTGACCAAGCCATGAGAAATCGTTCCTGAATCCTTTCCTTATTTTGGCTCCCACAGACCGTCGGAGCCAATTATCTAAAAAATAATTATTTAAAATCAAAATATTACAACACCATTTTAGGCAAAAAAAAAGAGCTTGAAGTCAACCCCAATTGAAACGATAATTATTCTCAATATAAGAATAATTACTGTTCAATATTAGTTATGGAAAAATTAGCACATCGCCAACGTTGCTACATAAGTCGCCTGCAACAGCAGATTCTCCCTGATCCACCCAACGATCCTATAAAGATCAATTGCATTGATGGTCAGCTCTGACGCTATAAAAGATCTAACAAAATCATTGTCGAATAACAGTGATATATCGGTTGATTGTGTTCATAGGAACACGCTATTTCACTATGGAAATTGACTTGCATGACTTTAATTAAATCACCAAATCTAAAACTGTCTACATTAAGTGTACTCATCTTCGCGAGTTTATCTTCTGCGAATGCCACAACAGTACCTTCGGAAACAGTACATTCCAAGAAAGAGAAATCTTCCAAAGACACTGTAACTGTCTATGCCACTGGCAACCAACGTGACAGTTTTGAAGCTCCTATGATGGTTACAGTCATTGAAGGCAATTCAGCCAGCAATCAGGTTGCAGGCAACGCAAATGATTTACTGCGCAATATTCCGGGAATTGATGTCGCTGGCGTTGGTCGTGCCAATGGACAGGATATCAGTATTCGGGTTATACCCAAAAGGGGGTATTAACGCTTGTTGATGGTATTCGGCAAGGGAGTAATACCGGACACCTCAATGGTGTGTTCCTCGATCCCGCTTTGATTAAACAAGTTGAAGTTGTCCGTGGCCCGTCAGCACTACTTTATGGCAGTGGTGCTTTGGGGGGGTTATTGCCTATCAAACCGTTGATGCCACAGATTTATTGGAAGAAGGCAAAAATACGGGTTTTCGTGTCTTTAGTCGCGCAGGTAGCGGTGATCACAGCCTGGGATTTGGGGGAGCTGCATTCGGTAAAACCGAACAGTTTGATGGGTTAGTTGCATTTGGTACCCGTGATGTGGGCAATATCCGTTTCGGGAATGGTGTAAAAGAGCATAATGACGAAACCATTGGCAACGCGGTGGTAAAAGGCTCTTGGAAAATAGACGAAAACCAAAAACTCAGCGGCAACTTGCGTTATTACCGCAATGAAGCACATGAACCTAAAAATCCACAACTGCCAAACAAAGATGACAGTCAACGGGTAGAACGCACCACTGCACAACGTGATGCTCAACTTTCTTATCAATTGAATCCAGAAAAATATGGCTGGTTAAATGCCAAAGCAGATATTTATTATTCCGATATCAATATTAATAACAGAAGCAAAGACAAGGGCTTTGAAGGCCGTAAACAAGAGACTTATGGTATAAAACTTGAAAACCGTTCCCATTTTGGAACTACTGCCTTCGCAGCACACCAATTTACTTATGGTGGCGAAGCCTATAAACAAAAACAAAAGCCAAGCAGCAGCATTGTAGAAGGTTTTCCCAACGCAAATATTCATTTCGCATCTGGCTGGATTCAAGATGAAATGACCCTGCGTGATTTACCAGTCTCATTTATTGTGGGTACACGTTACGACAATTACAAAGCCTCAAATAATAAATATGATGATATCAGTGCTGACAAATGGTCATCAAAAGGCGCCATTAGTATTACCCCTACAGATTGGTCAATGCTATTTGCCTCCTATTCCCAGGCATTCCGTTCCCCAACTATGGGCGAAATGTATAACGATTCGAAACATTTCTATATGCCTTCAAGGAAAGGCGGTCCTGGAATTACAAATTATTGGAAACCAAATCCAAATTTACGTCCTGAAAGCAATGAAACTCAGGAGTATGGTTTCGGACTGCGTTTCGATGAGTTGTTTTCCAGCAATGATGATCTGAAATTTAAAGCCAGCTATTTTGATACCCAAGCGAAAGACTATATATCTTCTACTGTGACATCCGATAGTAGGTTTACGACATCCGTTAATATTCCAAAGGCTAAAATTTGGGGTTGGGATGTTTCTGTGACGTATAACTCTGATTGGTTCTCCTGGGATCTCGCTTACAACCGTACAACGGGTAAGAATGAGAAAACTGGAGCATCTATAGAGTCACTTAGTCCTGATACTCTGACTAGCACTTTGGATATTCCATTGTCTACAACAGGCTTTTCCATTGGATGGATTGGTAAATTTACCCAACATACCAACCTCAGAGGAGTAAACGGTGATAGAAATGAACGTGGACAGAAAATCACCCAATACGCAGGTTATGGCGTCAATGACTTCTATGTCAGCTACCACGGCACCGGAACATTAAAAGGGCTAACTACCTCCGTTGTACTGGGTAACGCTTTTGATAAAGCCTATTACTCATCACTGGGCGCGCCACAACATGGCCGCAACGCCAAACTGTTTGTGAGCTACCAGTGGTAAAAGAATAAACAGCCTATTATCTCGATTTTAAATAGAAATTGTTTTTAAACACCCTTTTTAAGGAGCTAGCAACTGTGAATCAATCACTTTATGAACGTTACCTACAAGCCAAGGCAGAAAATAAAGCTAAATATGCCCGCGATCTGGCGGCTTACCTCAGCGTCAGCGAAGGAGAGTTATTGCATAGCCGTGTTGGTATCGACGCAAAACGTTTGAATATTGACGCATCGACTCTGCTTCAGGAACTGGCAACAGTTGGTGAAACCAAGGCGATTACCCGTAATGACTTCGCCGTTCATGAACATATTGGCCGCTACGAAAATACCAAATTTAGTCCACATGTTGGTTTGATCCTTAATCCGCGCGAGCTTGACCTGCGCCTATTCTTCGAACACTGGAATAGCGTTTTCTCTTTAGTTGAACCCGCCAAGAATGGTGTGCGTCATAGCATTCAATTTTTTGACCGCCAAGGCGATGCGTTGCATAAAGTATATGCCACCAGCAACACCGATATGGCTGCATGGGATGCACTGATTGAAAAATATCAGACGAGTGAAAACCCAGTGCTGAAAATCCAACCGGAAGAAGTACCTGAACATGCAGAAGTCACAGAACAACTGAAAACACAGCTAGATGAGGAATGGCGTGCCATGACTGACGTTCATCAATTCTTCATCATGATGAAACGTCACAATCTTAACCGCCAGCAGATTTTCAATGCAGTTAAAGATGATTTGGCTTATCGTGTGGATAATTCAGCGCTCACTCAAATTGTTGAAGTTGCCTATAAAGATCAAAACGAAATCATGATCTTTGTCGGAAACCGTGGTTGTGTCCAGATTTTCACGGGTAAATTGGAACGCCTGATGCCTTATCAGGAAGAAAATTCTTCTCAGAAATGGCTCAACATTTTCAATCGCAATTTCACCCTACATCTGATTGAAAGTGCTATCGCAGAAAGCTGGGTGACCCGCAAACCGACTGATTGTGGCTTCGTCACCAGCCTTGAATTGTTTGATGCCAACGGCAACCAAATCGCACAGTTGTACGGCCAACGCACTGAAGGCACTCCTGAGCAAGCCCAATGGCGTGAACAAATTGCTGCTTTACCTAAACTGCAACCAGAACAGGAAACTTGTGTAGCATGAAAAAATGGCTTCTAACATTTATGCTTGCCATCTCTTTCAATGTGTTCTCTGCTGAACGCATTGTTACCATTGGTGGCGATGTGTCTGAAATTGTTTTTGCACTTGGCGAAGGACAGCACGTTGTCGCAAGGGACAGTACCAGCCAAAATCCCAAGGAACTGCTCTCTTTACCCGATGTCGGGTATATGAGGATGTTGAATTCAGAAGGGATTCTATCCATGCGCCCATCACTCGTGATTGCAAGTGAGGCAGCTCAACCTTCTCTGGCACTCAAGCAAGTCGAAGATTCCGGTGTAAAAGTCATTAAAGTAACCAGCGAAACCTCGTTAGAAGCCGTTCCTGCAAAAATCATGACCGTCGCCAAGGCGGTCAACCAGGAAAAACGTGGTGAAGCATTGATTGTTCAATATCGGCAACAGCTTGCAAATATAGCCACGTCAGATATTTCCACCAAAATCGTCTTTGTTATGAGTCATGGAGGTATCATGCCAATGGCGGCTGGTCAGAAAACCGCAGCCGATCAAATTATTCGGGCTATTGGTGCAAAAAATGCGATGCAAGGTTTTCAGGGATACCGTCCTTTATCTCAAGAGGGTGTTATTGCCAGCAAGCCTGATTTACTGCTAGTCAGTACCGAAGGGCTAAAAACGTTAGGTGGAATGGATAAAATTTGGCAACTCCCAGGGTTAAGTTTCACACCTGCTGGAAAGAAAAAACAGGTTGTGGTTGTTGATGAAATGGGCCTGCTTGGATTTGGTCTGCAAACACCTGCTGTAATGAAACAAGTCCGTGATGCCGCGGAGAAAGTGCAATGAATCACTCCCGTTCCCCCAGTCTCGGTGTGATAGTGCTGAGCTTATTGCTACTCTTTCTGGCAATTAGTTCAGCAAATATGGGGGCATTGCCACTCTCTTTTAAAACACTGTGGGGGGCCTCTTTGGATGACCCACAGTGGCAAATTTGGTTAAATATTCGGTTACCACGTATTTTGCTGGCGATCCTTGTTGGAGGCGCGCTGGCTGTATCTGGTGCAGTAATGCAAGGGTTATTCCGTAACCCTCTGGCCGATCCTGGGCTATTAGGGATCAGTAGTGGTGCAGCACTTACCGTCGCAATGTTTATTGTGTTGCCTTTCGCTTTACCTGCCAGCATTACGTTGTACGGACATATTATTGCAGCGTTTATTGGCAGTTTATTGGTATCATCCCTGATATTCATTCTTAATAAATATAATCACGGCAACCTGTCAAAGTTACTCCTTGCAGGCATCGCCATTAATGCACTATGTGCGTCATTTATTGGCGTATTGAGTTATATCAGTAACGACCAACAATTACGCCAATTTTCCATTTGGATGATGGGTTCACTCAGCCAAATCGAGTGGCCAACATTAGCTATTGCTGCATCACTCATCATTCCTGTTTGTATACTGGCAATCAGTCAGTCACGTAAACTCAATTTGTTGCAACTGGGAGATGAAGAAGCGCACTATTTAGGCGTTAACGTCCAGCGCACCAAATATCAATTATTGCTGTTAAGTGCCTTATTGGTTGGATGTGCGGTTGCTTTGACCGGTGTCATTGGTTTTATTGGCTTAGTCATTCCACACCTTGCCAGACAGCGATTTGGGGGAGATCATACTTGGCTATTACCGATATCTGCTCTGGGTGGTGCATGTCTCCTGTTAAAAGCCGATACATTAGCCAGAACACTTGTTTCCCCTGCTGAAATGCCAGTAGGCCTTATCACTGGTTTGATCGGTGCCCCCTATTTTTTATGGCTCATTCTTAAGCCATCAAGAAACCGTTGATAATGGAGCCGATCATGTCAAATAATTTACTGGAAGCGCAAAATTTAAATTATTTCATCGGGCAGCGCCAGATAATCAAGGATGTTTCCCTTTCCCTGCACCAAGGGGAAGTTGTTGCAATTATTGGTCCAAACGGGGCGGGAAAATCAACACTGTTACGTCTATTGACTGGCTATATCCCACCCAGTTCAGGAAATTGTCTGTTAAAAGGAATGCCTATTTCCCGCTGGCCAACTCAGCAACTGGCTCGCATTCGTGCAGTCATGCGGCAATATAGCGCCCTCTCCTTTCCTTTTAGCGTAGAGGAAGTCATCGCTATGGGACGTGTTCCCCATGAAAATGCCCACAAAAAAACCGCCATTGATGAAGCGATTGCACTGACAGAGTGTGAAGAATTGAGAAACAGGAATTATCAGCAATTATCAGGGGGAGAACAGCAACGGGTTCAACTGGCCAGAGTTTTAACTCAACTTTGGCACCCTGAACCGACCGAATCTTGTCTGTTTTTGGATGAACCCACGTCAGCATTAGATCTTTATCACCAGCAACATACATTGCGATTGGTTCACCGCCTGACACGAAAGCATCCCATTGCTGCCTGTTGTGTACTACATGATTTGAATCTGGCATCACTTTACGCCGATAAGATTATCTTATTGCACAAAGGCCGATTAGTTGCTTCCGGTACTCCACAAGAGGTACTGCGTGACGATATTCTTAAACAATGGTATCAAGCCGACTTGGGTGTTATGCAGCATCCTGAAACTCATCAGCCACAAATCTATCTCCGGCAATAAAAGGTTAGCGTTTATTCCCTTTTTATAATGCGATACAGATAAAAAAGGCAAACTTTGTTGTGATCGGCAAATTTTGCCTTGAATAAGTAAAAATTGGACTCAAAATAGTTTGAAATTAATGAATATTTTTAGAAATACGTTGCTTACGGGCTGAAGGCAAATACCAAAGTGTAGCAATAAGACACAGGGCATACCCCAACATTTCACAGCCTTCTTCCACCATATTTTTAACCGTCCGGTTAAAATGTTCATCCATCAAACCCTGCCACAGCGCCCCCATGCCAAATAAACGGGAAAACACCAGTACACACAACAGGCCACAAGCCATCATAGAATAACTTTGGTGACGTGTGAAATGGACAAGTCCAGAGAGAGTTTGTTGCCCATTTTTGCAGGCATACCCAATACAGACTAAAGCGAGCGGGATCGCAAACCATGACCATGCACCATGAAAGAGGAGATTATCAAAATAGATGTCTAATTCTCTAATCAGAAGACAACTGAAAAAACCAGCCATTAATATCAATGACGGGCGTAACTTTACATTTTTCTTAACTTCATAAAACAGCAAAACAGCAATAACCAACAAAGTTAACTCCTGAAAAACCTCAGTCAATGAATCCTCATGCACACCATTTTTCAGGTAATTAACATCCAGAAAGAGTAAACCTGTAACTCCTGCTATCACTAATGCGTAAAAAATAAAAAAAACCAGCTTTTTGGTTAAATAGATAATATACGGCTGCATTACATCCTCGTTTATAATTTATAATGCGGGGCATAATACCACTTACATTAAAATCTGATGAGCATCTGGTGCGGTGGTTTATTTTATAAGCGAAAAAATAAATCATAGATAACAGCTATTAACCTGAAGCCGCACATTTTGCGTATACGATAAAAAAGAAATTCTTAAAATGGCTCGCACAATAACATAGCTAACCCGAATTCTGGATAAGAAATTGACGAGAAGCCTGTTCCAGGAGCAAAGTTTTGGTGCACACCGAAAACAACTCCGAGGGGGAACAGGCTATGGACAAGTTAGTTGAAATTTTCTGTGATGTCGATGATTTTTGCCGTTTTTTCATTCCTCAATGGGAACAATTTTGCCTTGAGAGTGGGCATCGTTTACGCCGCCGACAAGGTCATATGTATCCCAGTGAAATCATGACCATTTTGATCCTTTTTCATATGTCGCATTACCGTGATTTTAAAAATTTTTATTTGAAACATATTTGGCAATACCACCACCGCGACTTCGCCACTTTACTCAGTTATACCCGTTTTATCAGCGTTGCCCCTTCCGTTTTGGTGCCATTATGCAGCTATCTGACTCAATTAAAAGGGAAACCCACAGGCATTGCTTTTATTGATTCCACCAGTTTGAGTGTCTGCCATAACATTCGCATCCCTCGACATAAGGTCTTTGCGGGGATCGCACAGCGTGGAAAAAATTCAATGGGATGGTTTTATGGTTTCAAATTACACTTGGTTGTCAATCATCAGGGGGAAATTCTCGCGCTTAAAGTCACGGCCGGTAATGTGGATGATCGGGAACCGGTTCGCGAATTAACCACAGAATTAATGGGTTCTCTTTACGGCGATAAAGGTTATCTGAGTCAGGAATTGGCGGACGATTTAGCCAACAGCGGTGTCACTTTCATCACGAAAAAACGGCGTAACATGAAAGCCCGTATGCAAGCTGAGTGGGATAAGATAATGTTAAAAAAGCGTTTTATCATTGAAACGATTAATGGCCAATTAAAATTAATTTCTCAGATAGAGCACTCTCGCCACCGAAGTATAAGAGGATTTATGTTGACCGTTTTAGGTGGACTGATCGCTTACTGCCTTAAATTGAAAAAACCATCACTGAAAGTTTTCTACTCAGAAGACGCTGTTCCAATGATGGCTTAAGCAGAATTCGGGTTAGCTAATTATTTATCAATGTATTTTTAGCAAAATCCCACCTATGTGGAAGGTAAACATGTTAGAAAATATTATCAACGATATTGTAAGATGGTTAGAAAGCCAACTTCAACGGAATGAAGGTATTAAAATAGATGCTATAGCCCACAAAAGTGGTTACTCAAAATGGCATTTACAACGAATTTTTAAGGAATTAAAAGGCTGTACTTTAGGTCAATATGTGCGCCGTCGTCGTCTCCATGAAGCAGCCAGATCTTTACGTGAAGGCAATTTACCCATCCTTGACATTGCGCTTCAATATGGTTTTAGCTCTCAAGCTACATTTACCCGAATATTTAAAAAACATTTTAATACTACACCCGCTAAATTCCGGGAAAACGGACATCTGCCTGAGTTGAAGACGTTCCTACATTGTGAGGAATAAACCTCATAAAGAATAAGTATTCTAAAATAGAGATGCCGCAAAAAATAAGTACACAACCCAAAATAGCGCCAATATTGCGGAACTCTATTTATAATGGAACAATGATGAAATGGAAGTGACGTTAAATCCTACGGGCTTGCCAAAAAACACGACGCCAATATACATTATCAAGAGAAGAGCGTATTACGCCTTTACTTGTAGATGCATGAATAAACTGGTTGTTAGTATCATAAATGCCCACATGTAACTCACTTTTTCCACTACCGATTTTGAAAAAAACCAGATCGCCTGGCATCAGATCATCTTTACTTATCCGCGTGCCTATGTTCATTTGTTCACTTGTTGTGCGAGGAAGCTGGATATTAAAGCGATCAGAAAAAGTTCGGTACACAAAACCGGAACAATCAATACCATGCCTATCCATTCCACCATAACGATATGGCGTATTCTGCCATCGTTTGAGTTGATCTTTTAACTGAGCAATAACCATTATCGGATCAGAGAGAGCAACCTTTAGTGGAGAGGAATTAGGCCTGGAAACAGGATTGGTACAACCAATAAGAAACAAGCTGGATAGAAAAAATAAACACCTCAATTTCATTGTCAACCCCCGCCATTACTCACTATTTATTATACTGAATTTTCTGAATTACTATTTTTGCTCATTTTAGTGCATTTAAGGTTGTTTTGGCTATTTTGGGATTACCAGCACCCTAAATGGCTCCCCTTTGTATTGTGAAAATTTAAACTGGAGAGCATCATAGGTGGCCTACTATAGCATAAAAAAACGCCCACGCGCAGACGACACTGTCCGCTATCGTTGCCCTATTGGTGTTATGTAGTGCTCAATAACTTTCGGACACATTTTTAAAAAAGGTCATGTATTCAAAATGTTGCTCACCCTCGAATTAACGTCCTTCGTTGGGTGACAAAATCAACGTTTGATTTCCACCGAAATATTATGCGGTAACCATAATCAATGAGATTGTTTTTTTTCTGGTTTGCTGATTAACCAAATACCCAATAAGATAAAAAAAACGCCCGACGTTTTTAACAGTGAAATAGTTTCACTGAACCAAGGTAATAAAGCCGCCATTAAATAAACAAAGGCGTAACTCAAACTAATAATAGGGTATGCTTTATTCAATGGCAGATATTTCAATGTAAAAAACCAACATAACATGGATAATATATAACCCGCCAATCCTGCCATAATCATCAGCAAAGGATTGTGATTTGCCCAAAACCAGTTGATATCCAGCCAATGCATTGATAACGAAAGTTCCGGCAGATGGGCAACTCCCCACTTCAATAACAATTGCGCTACAGTGATCAGCAAGACACTCGCCATCCCCCAAAGATAACCTTTCATTGACTCAAACTCATCAATAAGATGCCAAACATAATGGCAAAAATCCCCATCCAGTGCTTTAACCCCACCTTTTCCTGATACAGGAATTGTCCAATCAAAGTCACTATGACAAAATTTATACTCAGCAGAGGGTAAGCGATACTCAGTGGCAGAAATTGCAATAATCGCAACCAAAATATCATCCCTATACCCAACAGAAGAATAGCACTGGACAACCATATGACCATAGATACCACCTTATGTGGGGTATCTTTTTTCTGCCAACAACTAACCGCCTGTTTCTGGCATAATTGCCCCGCACAAGTCAGTAAGCTAACCAAAATCAATAATGTTATATTGCTGATCATGACTGTTTCTTGTAAATCACAAGCACTAATCTATGATTACGCCGCACAAAATCTGGTTTCGGCAATTCAGACAACTCACCTCCTGAGGGCAATAGAAAAACAACAGCGACTTGACCTTTTTTGCGTGTTTCCGCCAACCATGCAGGGAATTCTTTCTCTGTGATGTATCGGTATCGGCTGTCAGGGTAATCAAGCCCGTATTCTAATTCCCCTGAACGATCAAGCAGGTAAATATCACTGCGCTTTAATTCCCACGCAATCGCCGAACCCACGCCAACCGATTGGGTCAAAATATATTGACTGTCAGCTAACTCTTTTTCGTTTTGTTGAATAAAGTGCTGAGGAAGTTTGGAGTTGATTGTCTTGTCAGGCAATGCACTACCTATGGATAAGCTGAGCATAATTGAACAAGCAGCGGCCCATAACCAATATTTACCATCGTGAATAAAGCAAAGAAAACCAATTCCCCCCCAAACGCCAAAGGCAATAATTCCCATAATCCATTTCAACCATTCATCGGGTTGATAAAGTGGGGGAGCCTTTAAAGTTTCCATAGCAAAAAGGGTTAAAATGGCGAGTAATCCGATAAAAACATTTATCAATCCATTTATTTTCAATGCCTTCATTTTGCCATTTTTGGCACAATCGACACCATATTTTGCCATCATCAATGCTAAAGGGCCGATAAAAGGTAAAACGTAAGTCGGCAGTTTTCCTTTTGCGATGCTAAAAAATATAAATGGAACAACAAACCAACAAAACAAGAAAAACATTTCCGGGTGATTTTTTTTCTCTTGCCAACTTTTGATTAAAGCACCTGGCAGTAATCCTAACCACGGAATAACCCCTAAAATTAATACGGGCAAGTAATACCAAACAGGCGCAATATGCTGAGCTTTTTCAGAAGCAAAACGCTGTATATGCTCTATCCAAAAGAAATAATGCCAGTAATCCGGCTCACGCACAGCAATCGCGATCACCCACGGCATGCTGATCAAAATAGCAAAAATCACGGCAAGAGGCCCAAAACGAACCATTGTCCAAAAGCGTTTCTGGTATATCGTGATGGGTATCATGGTCATCACGGGTAGTGCCAATGCCAGAAATCCTTTTGTCATAAAAGCCATACCACAGGCCAAACCCAAAACAGACCATGCCAAAATTTGTTCTCGGATCGTCACAGCCTTAAGCGCCCAATAACAGCTCACAATCCCTGCTGTAACCCATAAAGAAAACATGGGATCAAGGACACTGTAAGTGCCAATGGAAAAAACAATAAACATGGAAATATAAATCAGGCTGGAAACGAAAGCCGTCTGGCGACATTGCCACATCATCATTGCCAAACGATGGAGGAGAAATGTGCTGATTAGGATACTAAGCACAGAGCCAAAACGAACAGCAAAATTACTGTCTCCAAAAAGCCACTGGCTAATGTTGTTGATCCAATATCCTGCTACTGGTTTTTCAAAATAGCGAATATCCAAGAAGTAAGGTACGATCCAATCTCCACGTTGCAGCATTTCCCGACTAATTTCAGCATACCGAGTTTCATCCGGTTGCCATAATAGACGACTATTTAGAGGCAATAAGTAAGTAAGAACAAAAAAAAGAGCCATCAGAACGGCTCCTGCTTTACTCGTCCGCGTGTTCAACATCTGTGTTATACCTCTTGTTGGCAGCCTAACCAGCCTTCACGACCAGGAAAACACGAACGAACAATTTTCCCAACAGGGAGCGTATCCCTATTTTCCGGTAACAAATGGCTTAATTTACAAAACTGAATATTTTGTTGATGGAGCATATCCAGCAATGTCGCAAACTGTTCAGATTTCGACATACCTTCGACTTCGGTATGGATCGTATAAACAGGAACTCCACGATCACTTTTAATCGCGTCAAGGATAAAGTGATTAAAATCTGCATCGCTGACTTGTGTTCCAACAACTTCATCATAGGTAGGTAATGTGACAGGAATTTGTACAGTTCCCATTTTTCCATCGGGCAAAAGTGGCCTGAATGGATGTGTTCCGCGGCAATCACTGTTGTAATCAAAACCAAAACGCTGTTTAACAGCCAGAACATGCTCATCGGCTCGCCAACCCGCAACGGCTGAGCATGTAACGGCTTTCCCAGTTGCCTTTTCCAAAGCATCAACACCTAACTTCACTTGTTCTGCTAATTCATTCTCCGACCAACGCCCTACTTTTGCCTGCCAACCTTGATGATCCCATGCATGTAAACCAACTTCATGGCCTGCATCCATTGTTTGTTTCATCAAATACCCTAAATCTTTTGCAATCTTTTTCCCCGGCCAGGCTGTACCAGCCAACAAAATATCCAGACCATAGAGAGACACTGCATTTGATCTCAACATCTTCCAGAGAAACTTCGGTCGTAACAGGCGCCATAAATGGCGCCCCATATTGTCCGGCCCAACACTGAAGAAAAAGCTGGCTTGAATATGGTGCTTTTGTAAAACTTCAAGCAACCGTGGTACACCTTCCTTAGTGCCTTGATAAGTGTCCACATCAATTCTTAAACCAACTTTTTTCATTACGCTATTCCCGTTTTACAATTGATTTTTCAATCATTCCCTTTGGATTCTTCAACTGCTCCACGCAGAAAGAAATCCAATGTTTCATCAATGGTTTGCTTCATATCAATAGTGGGTTTCCAACCTAACAGACGCTCGGCGTTTTTAATGCTGGGTTTGCGGTGTGCAACATCCTGATAGCCTTGCCCATAATAACTACTGCTCTCAATCTTCTTGAATCCAGCAAATGGGGGGAAGTGCCCTCGCAACGCATGTTTCTCAAAGCTATCTAATAACATTTCGGCCAACTGGCGGATGCTTGCTTCATTTGTTGGATTACCGATATTGATTATCTGGCTATCGCATAACCCATCCCGATTTTCGATGATCCTAAACAGTGCTTCAATGCCATCATGGATATCAGTGAAACAGCGTTTTTGCTCTCCCCCATCCACCAATTTAATCGGTGAACCTTCCACCAAGTTCAAAATTAGTTGGGTAATGGCTCTTGAACTCCCAATACGCGCTGAATTTAGGTTATCCAGCCTTGGCCCCATCCAGTTAAACGGGCGGAATAAGGTGAATTTCAGGCCATCTTGTGTGCCATATGCCCAAATAACTCGATCAAGTAATTGTTTTGAAACTGAATAGATCCAACGCTGTTTATTAATAGGTCCAATAATCAGACGTGAAGTATCTTCATCAAATTCTTTATCATCACACATACCGTAAACCTCGGATGTGGATGGGAAAACAATCCGTTTATTGTACTTAACACAATAACGAACAATTTTAAGGTTCTCTTCAAAATCCAGTTCAAAGACTCGCAAAGGATTACGGGTATATTCAATCGGAGTTGCAATTGCCACTAATGGCAGGATGACATCACATTTTTTGATGTGATATTCAATCCACTCGGTATGAATGCTGATATCACCTTCGATGAAGTGAAAGCGAGGATTGCCAATAAATCGTTCAATGGCAGAAGAGCCAATGTCCATCCCGTAAATATCATAATTGCCATCACTCAACAATCGTTCAGTCAGGTGATTACCAATGAATCCATTGACGCCCAAAATGAGTACACGCTTACGACGACTGACTTGGGTTGTCGCTCTGGGACCAACATAAGCCCCAGCTACAATGCCTATCTCAAGAGCTAATCGATTACCTTGAACATAAAGCCCCGCCTCCCCCTGGCCGCTAATAA
This sequence comes from Xenorhabdus ishibashii, assembly GCF_002632755.1. Classification (NCBI taxonomy): domain Bacteria; kingdom Pseudomonadati; phylum Pseudomonadota; class Gammaproteobacteria; order Enterobacterales; family Morganellaceae; genus Xenorhabdus; species Xenorhabdus ishibashii. The sequence continues at coordinate 468,107 of NZ_NJAK01000002.1, forward strand.
TTTCCAGTGCACCATCACCACAAGCAATCACAAATGGATCAGCCGAGATTACAGTGCCTGGGCGTTTTCCGTGGGATTGATTAAGTGGGCGTGAACGCCAAATCGTAATCTTACGCTCACCGAGAAAAGTAAATGCTCCTGGATATGGCTCTGTCACTGCCCTGACTAAGTTATTAATTTCTTTGGCAGATCTATTCCACGCTATTTCACCATCTTCGGCGGTGCGGCGGCCAAAATAAGTTGCCTGGCTTTCATCCTGTGGAATTGACGGATAATGACCTGATTTTATTTGCGGCAGAATGTGATCCAATAATTCAACTGCTGCTTCGCGTATTTTTCCATGAGCTATCAAGGAAGTATCATTGTCAGCAATTGGTACAGCCTGCTGCGCGATGATATCTCCCGCATCTGGCTTTTCCAGCATTCTATGTAATGTTACACCGGTTTCGGTCTCTCCATTGAGTACCGCCCAGTTAACCGGAGCACGACCACGATATTTCGGTAACAAGGAGCCATGAAGGTTAAATGAGCCTTTTTCAGCCAGTGACAGAATTTCCTGACTCAGCATATTGCGATAGTAAAAAGAGAAAATGACATCGGGTTTCATCTCACGAATGCGTTCAACCCAAAGCGGGTGATTCACATTTTCTGGTGCAAACACGGGTAAACCCAAATCAGCACCGATACGTGCAACAGAGGAGAAAAAATGATTTTCATTTGGATCATCAGTATGAGTAAATACCGCCTGAACATCAAAACCCGCTTTTACTAATGCATTAAGTCCGACACAACCAATATCGTGATAGGCAAAAATAACTGCTTTCATTAGCTTTCTTCCTGATTATCGTTAGTCTTCTTAACTCCGACCACTTTTTGAATAAAATAGCGCGGACGAGCACGAACATCGTTATATATGCGACCAATGTATTCACCCAACAGTCCCATGGCGACGAACTGTGCTCCGATGAACATAAAGAGAATAGCAAACAGGGTAAACACCCCTTCAGCAGCCCACATTGAACCAAATATAAGGCGTAAAACAATCAATAACACCGCCAATAAAAAACCTGCTATGGCAATGATGCTTCCCGCTACACTTAATAACCGCAATGGTGCAGTTGTTAAGCACGTCAGAAGGTCATACATCAGGTTTATCAGTTTCATAAAACTGTATTTGGAGTCCCCAAACTCACGCTCTGCATGGGCTACATCAATCTCTACTGTTCTGCGTGCAAATGTGTTGGCAAGGATGGGAATAAACGTGCTGCGTTCATGGCATTGAAGCATCGCACTTACAATGTGACGTCGATAGGCGCGCAACATACAACCATAATCGCCCATTGAACGCCCTGTCGCTTTGGTTATCATCGCATTGATTATTTTAGAAGCAGTTTTACGGAACCAAGAATCTTGACGATGAATACGACGTGTACCCACAACGTCATATCCTTCTTCTGCCGTTTTAACTAAACGAGGGATTTCTTCTGGCGGGTTTTGTAAATCAGCATCAAGTGTAATAACCAGATCACCATCAGCTTGATGGAAACCAGCCATAATTGCTGAATGTTGTCCATAATTACGGTTAAGCAAAATCGCAATCACATGATTTTCTGGAGATTCAGCCGCCTGGGTTAAGATCTCGGCGGAACTATCATGGCTGCCATCATCAACCAAAATTAATTCGTATTTCTGTTCTAATTTTTGGCACGCTGCGAGAGTTCTTTCCAGCAACTGGGGTAAACTGTCTTCTTCATTGTAAACAGGAATAACGACTGAAACTTTTTTGATCTTCTCAAATGTCACTTACTACGCTCCGAAAGAATTTCAGTTATCACATTCACGACACGATCTACATCGTCATTGTTCATATCTGGGAAAGAGGTAATGAACAAAGTGTTGACGAATTCCACTCAGATACAGGCAGGGAAAGTTGTGGATAACGCTCACGATAATATTTTTGTGTGTGCGCGGCCCTGAAATGCAAACCTGTGCCAATATTTCTGTCCTTTAAGCGTGCCATAAAAGTATCGCGGTCAATACCACAGATACTTTTGTCAACACGTACCATAAAAAGATGGTGGGAATGCAAATGCGCATATTCGGGAACTTTCAGCATTGCAAGGGTGAATCAATAAGAGCATCAGAATAGCGAGCCACCAATTCCCGACGACGTTCATTCATTGATGCCAGTTTGCCTAGTTGCACAACTGCCATCGCCGCATGAATATCTGACAGGTTGTATTTAAACCCTGGCTCAATCACTTCCGCTTGAGGTTTCCTACCCTGAATTTGCCTATCAAAAGCATCCACCGCTAAGCCATGAAATTTTAGACAACGGATCCGTTGGGCAAGCTCATCATCATCTGTAACGAACATGCCACTTCTGCACAGGTCATGTTTTAATAGCATGAAAAGAAAAGATTGCGGTTCCCTGCTCTCCGACCCATTCATTTTTATAACGGGTGCCGACCGCATGGGCTGCATCTTCAATCAGGGGAATATTAACTTCTTGAGCGACAGCGCGAAGAGCGTCAAGGTCACAAGGCGCTCCCGCATAATGGACGGGAATTATTGCTCTGGTTTTGGGGTAATCGATTTTTTAATTGTTTCTGCACTGACCATCAATGTATCACGATCAACATCAACCATGATAGGCTCAGCACCCAACAAACAAATCATATTGATAGTGGAAACCCAAGTTTGGGAAGGAGTAATGACTTCATCACCTGGGCCTATACTAATGCCAACAAAGCCAAATGCATTCCCGCTGTAGCAGAACATAGAGCAATAGCATGTTTGCATCCAAACATAAGAGAAAAATCTTGCTCTAACTGATGGTTTTGTGGGCCTGTGGTAATCCAACCTGAATATAAACTTTCTCTACCGCTTCTATCTCTTCTCTGCCAATTGCAGGACGAGAAAATGGCAAAAAACTATCCATAACCGCCTTGTGCCTTGTATATCCTAATTGTTTTATAATTGAATAATCTTAAATGATGATTTTTTAACAAAACATCAACGGAAAACAAATTATGGTCAACCAAACACCAAAAGCAGATAGCAAGCAATA